>JAYUEZ010000575.1:0-7921 GCA_043738965.1 Gammaproteobacteria bacterium | reverse complement strand
CAGTCGCGCCGCCCTGCAGTGCTATCCGGAATATATTCGGACTTTACAAGCGTATAACGCGGTTGATTTCGACGATTTGATCGCGTTGCCGGTAAATTTACTAAGCCGCGACCAAGCTGCGCGGGCCCGTTGGCAAGCCAAGATTGACTGGCTGCTCGTCGATGAATATCAAGATACCAATCACGCGCAGTATGAATTGGTAAAGCTGCTGGCCGAAGCGCATGGCCGACTGACGGCGGTGGGTGATGATGATCAATCGATCTATGCCTGGCGCGGCGCCCGCCCGGAGAATCTCGCCACGTTAAATCGTGACTTCGCCAATCTGAAAGTGATAAAGCTCGAACAGAATTATCGATCGTTGGGCGTGATCTTGAAGGCGGCGAATAAGCTCATCGCGCACAATCCTCACATCTTCGAAAAAAAGCTGTGGAGCGAGCGCGGATTTGGCGAGCGGATCCGGGTGATGTCGGCGGCGGATGAATTCGTGGAAGCGGAAACCGTGGTCAATCAGATTTATCACCAACACACCATCTACGGCGCCAAGTTCCGCGACTACGCGATTCTATTTCGCAGTAACCACCAGGCGCGAATTTTCGAAAGCGCCCTGCGTGAGCACCAAATCCCCTATGTGTTATCCGGCAGCCGTTCGTTTTTCGATGCCGCCGAAATCAAGGATATTTTGTGTTACCTGCGACTATTGGCGAATCCGGCGGACGATAACGCATTGCTGCGAGTGATCAACACTCCGCGCCGCGGCCTCGGCGCGAGCACCATCGAACACTTGGTCCAGGTCGCGTCAAGCGCGCGCATTCCGTTATCCGCGGCCCTAGACCACGCGGCGTTTGCCACGAAAGCGGGATCGCGGAGCATTAAAGTCGCCACGGAATTCGCTTGCTGGTTACACGCACGCGTGCAAGCCGCACAGACTGAAAAGCCGTCGGCGAGCGTGCAACAACTGCTACAAGATATTCGGTACGACGACTGGCTGACCGAGATCACCGACACCTCAGAGGAAGCAGCTCGCCGCCAGGCGAATGTAGGTGAGTTGGTCGATTGGATTTCGCGGCTCGAACGTCAGGACGAAACGCGCGGGCTCGCCGAGGTCGTGCAGGCACTGACCTTGTTCGACATCATGGACCGCAAGGAGAGCGAAGATGAGACCGACAGTGTGGCGCTGATGACCCTACATGCCGCGAAGGGGTTGGAGTTTCCACAGGTGTTTTTGGTTGGCTTCGAAGAAAATATTCTGCCGCATCGGGCGAGCATCGATGCTAATACCATCGAGGAAGAGCGGCGACTGGCCTATGTTGGCATCACGCGGGCCGAGCGCAGTTTGTATCTCTCGTATTCGCGCTCCCGCCGCCGGTATGGCAAGACGGAAGACTGCCAACCGAGCCGCTTTCTAGACGAACTACCGCGCGAAGATCTGCATTTTGATGGCACCTCGACCACAACCACCGACCGCGGCGCCGCCCGTGCCACGCTCGCGAGTCTTAAAGGCCGCCTGCGATCGTGAGCCGCCGGCGGTCGTGCGCAAGTTCCGGCTGTCGTCCAAAAGTGACGAATTAAGCGCCTGAGAGCCGACGCTGCGATTTCACGTCACGCCGGTTGGCTTGGTTAACGTATTGTATGGATTAGCTGCCGGACCAAACTCTGTGAACCAGTTCGCACGTGTCCGCGGCTGGCACAGTCTGTGCTCAATACTCTGCAGAACAAGCAGAGGTAAAACGCCATGCAATGCCAAGAATTGAGCCCAAACTTTACGGTCCAGACCACGTCGCTCGCGAACCTGGTGCAAATCTTTTCGCAGCGTATTGAAGATCGAAAACAACGCTTGCGGGATGATTTGTCGTTCTACAGTACAAAGCTCGACGAATTAGATTTAGTCGACCCGCAAGATTGCACTGGCTTGCGCCGGATCTATCAGAGCCATCTTGAACGCACCTCCGCCTTACTCCGCGCGGTCGCGGCTTAATAAGGCCGCCACATGGGCACGGGTGCGCGGCGGTAAGATCGCGCGCCTACTCGTGCGCGCCCTCGATCAACCACTCCTCCACGCTTAAGCGCCGGTCGGCGCGCGCACCCAAGCTCGCGAAGTCGAACAACGTCGTGTCGGCCAAATGCGAAGCGGTCACGGTTTGCAAGCTCCGAAATATATTTTCGACGCGGCCTGGTGTTTGCCGATCCCAGGCTTCCAGCATTTGCTTGATCTGCTTACGCTGCAATTGCGCTTGGCTGCCGCATAGATTGCAAGGAATGATCGGATATTGGCGCGCCTCGGCGTACTCGGCGATATCTTTTTCCTTGCAGTAGGCGAGCGGTCGAATGACGACGTTGTCGCCGTCATCGGAGCGCAACTTGGGCGGCATCGCTTTCAAGCGCGAGCCGAAGAACATATTCAGAAATAATGTCTCGACGATGTCATCGCGATGATGGCCGAGCGCGATCTTGGTGAACCCTTCTTCGCGCGCAAAGGTATACAGAATTCCGCGACGCAGGCGTGAACATAGACCGCACATCGTCTTACCTTCCGGGACCACCCGTTTGACGACGCTGTAGGTATCTTGTTCGAGAATATGAAACTTAAGCCCGAGCTCACGCAGGTAATTCGGCAGGATCTCCGGCGCATAGCCCGGTTGCTTCTGATCGAGATGCACGGGAATGAGTTCGAAGGCGACCGGCGCCTTTTTCTGCAACGCCAACAGCATCTCGAGCATGGTGTAGGAGTCTTTGCCACCCGACAGACAAACCATCACGCGGTCACCGGCCTCGATCAGGTTGTAGTCGGCGATCGCGCGGCCGACTTGACGGCGCAAGCGTTGTTGTAACTTACCGAATTCGTGGCGCTCGCGTTCGGCGCCTGGTTTAAATTTAAGTGGAATGGCTTGCATCGATTGACAGCGAGACCCGTGGGGCGGGCGTGGAGCCGGTAAGGTACAGGAGCCACCACGGCGGATAAAGCGCCGCGATCGCGTGTTAACCGGAAGTAGAGGCGGCGGGGTTATTGTCGGTGAGACGTTTGAGGCGCTCTCGCAAGCGGCGCGCCTTCGCGTCGTCGCCGCCCAGAAAGGCGGGCGCGGCAGCGTAGTACGCAGCCAGATCAGCCAGCGCTGCGGAGTTGTCGGGATTCAAACTGACCGCGCGTTCAAACGCTTCGCGGGTGAGCGTTGCCAGATGAATCGCTTCAAACCAACCTGCTTGTTCTGCCTGACGGCCATACGCCTTGCCCAGCCAGTGCAGATACTCATCATTTGCCGGAGCGGCGATGGTCGCCTGCTGAAACGCATCCGCGGCCGCGGCGTAATCCTGGTGTTCATAAGCCCGCAACCCGTCGGTAAACGCAGCAGTAGGATCGGCGGCGGTGGCGACCGCGCCGAAGGCAAGTAAAAGAGCAAGCGATAATGCGCGCATGATGGTTAGCGACAGAATTCTTAAGCGGTCTTAAGTTTTTTAAATTATGGCCAGCCGGCGGTTGGCCACGCGTGCGCCTAAAGCGCGCCACGCAGATTCGATTGGTCCGGGGAGGGGTCAGAACAGGCCAAGCGCCGGCTGGTGGATGCAGCCTATGGGAGATTCTTTTAACTGTACCTGAATGGGGGATCGCGGATCGGGTTAGTCGACGAGCAATGTTTTCAGTCGGCCGCGCGCTGTTGTATCGAGCCCCAAGCCGTGCAACAAGTAGGCGTCGGTCGATCCATAGCGCTCCTGCATGGCCGCGAGCGCCGTTCGCAGGTAGTCGGGATCGGCGGCCATCACTTGTTCAATCGCGGTGGGGGCTGCGCCCGGCCCAAACAAATCGACCGGCCGCCGTTGATAGTTCGAGACGGTGTAGTCCTCCACGATGAGATCCGGCGGGACATCTAGCGCGAGCAACGTCACGGCGGCGGCCACACCAGTCCGGTCTTTACCGCTCGCGCAATGAAACAGGACTGGATGGTGTTCAGCTTCGAGCAAGATCGTAAACAATTGTCGGAATTCGGCGAGATGGTCCAGCGCCAATTTGCGATATTGGTCCTGCATGCACGTTCGCGCTCGATCGGCGTCAAGCGTGCCGCTATTGATACCGGCCAACAATTCGCTATTTCCCGCCGGCAGAAATCCCAATAAATGTACCTTGAGGTCGCTCGCCGGTAGGCGATCCGGTGCGCGCGTACGCTCGTCCGGCGTACGCAAGTCGACCACCGTCTTAATCCTAAGGGCCTGCAAGCTGGCAACGCCGCCGTCCGTCAGACTGGCCAGCGTATCCGCGCGAAATAGCACGCCGCGACGCGTTCGTCCGCCGCCTATCACCGGCAATCCGCCCATGTCGCGTACGTTGCGCGCACCTTCAAGGCGCACCTGCCGATGGGCATGCGCGTTAAGCAGCGTTGCTTGATCGAATTGCGTCATAGCACCAACGTCTCGCGTGTTGCACCAAGCGCTCGCACCTGGGCGCCGCCGTTCGTGCCTTGCAACCAGGTGACTGAACAATAACCCGGCTCAAAGTAGACCACACGCGACGCGGCATTGAGGCGACCAACGAGCGCATTGATCACCATGAAATGGGTAAAAATCGCGGTGTCTTCTGTCAGCGTCCCGAGCCGCGTCCACAAGGCATCGCACCATGCGATAACGTTGTTATCAACCGCGTCCCAGGTCGACTGCATCAAGGCCGCGATCCACGCCGGCCGCGCGGCAAGCTCGGTCGGGCCCGGCACTTCGCGAAAATGATCGTCTACCGTCACGGGTAGACTGAGCACGGCGGCTAACGGTGCGGCGGTTTCTTGCGCGCGACGTAGCGGGCTCGACAGGATTTTCCTCACCGGCCGCGCCGCGAACGCCGCGCTCACCGCCTTAGCCTGAGACAATCCCAACGTGCTTAAACCCGGATCGCTGGCTTCATGCCAGCGCGCGGCGGCTTCGCCATGGCGAACGAGATAAATATTGATCGATTTAGACACGAGACGCGAAGTGTAGCGGATTGCGTGAACTAGGCGAATTCCCTACCCTGCGATCACCTGTGTGAAAACCAACCATGCGCCCCGGGGGATCAATGAAAAAAGCCAAAGACCAGCTCCAAGCCCTGCTCGATCGCGAAGCCATTCGCGACCTACCACTGCGTTATTGCGATTGCGTCTGGCGCAACGATGTAGCTGGCTTGATCAAGCTATTCAGCAAAGAAGGGGAATTCGTCATCTCGACCAAAGGCGAAGAAAGCGGCGCTAAAGGTCACGCCGATCTCCTCGACTTTTATCGCAAGGGATTGGAGATCGGCCCCCGTCCGTTCATCCATAATCATGTGATTGAACTACGCGATCCGAAGCGCGCCACCGGCCGCTGCTATCTCGCGCTTCACAGCGCGCAACAGAACATGGATTTTATCGGCGCCGGGTACTACGCCGACTCGTACGTTAAGGTCAAAGGCGAATGGCGCTTCGCACGCCGGCATTTCACCGCGGTACGGCTCGATCAGCCCGCGACTAAAAGCGCGGCACCCGCGGCCAAGCCCAAAACGGCGCGGGCGCGACGCGCGAAAATTCATTAGCGTTCGCCCATGGTCCCGGCGCTGACCCTCGAACAGATCTATTTCTTGAGTCAGATCGTGTCGGCGACCGCGGTCGTGATTTCGTTGCTATTCGTCGGTTTACAATTGCGCCACAACACCCGCGCGCTCGAGGTTGCTGGCGCCAGCGATGTCTTGCACCGCATGTCCGAGTTCACGCGCTTGTTGGCTGACAATCGCGAGGTCGCGACGATCTTTCGCACCGGGGTTAGGGAATTCGCAGCACTTGATCCCGTCGAGCGACAACGCTTCTACACGACGGTGGGCGTGTGGTTCTGGGACTGCGAGGCCCTGGTAATACAAATGAACGCGAGCACCCTTTCGCGCTCGGTCATCAGTGCGAAAACGGCTCAGATCGTCGACTTCTTTAGCATTCCGGCAGTCGCCGAAGTCTGGCGAGAGCGTCGCCATTGGTTTACCGTCGAGCTGCAACAATTTATCGAACACACCGTGCTACCGCAGAGCGCGCACACCCGATTTGCACTGCCCGGCGAGCAATTTGAACGTGCCGCTGCACCGTAGTTATCCTTTGGAGCTACCCCTATGAAAATTGGTTTGATGACCGGCGCCGACGGCCGTCGGCATACGCTGGACGACATGATTGCTTTCGGCCAGCGCGCGGAAGCCGCGGGCTTCGCGGATTTATGGATGGCCAATGTGCGTGACTTCGACGCCTTGATGACATTGACTTTTATTGCGCGCGCAACCACCCGCATACGCGTTGGCACCGCTGTCACGCCCACGCCGCCGCGACACCCGAGTGCGCTGGCGCAACAAGCACTGACCGCCGCCGCCGCGAGCGGTAACCGCTTCACCCTCGGGATTGGCCCGTCACATAAAATCGTGACCGAAGACATGCTCGGTTTGTCGTTCGCGCATCCCGCCCGCCACACGCGCGAGTACTTGCAGGTGTTAATGCCGCTGTTACGCGGTGAAATGACGAATTTCGAGGGTGTCGACTATCGCGTCCACAATTTGCAACTTGACGTACCAGGGGCTAATTCAGTGCCGGTGCTGGTCGCGGCCTTGGGTCCGAAAATGCTCAAACTCACCGGCGAACTCGCCGATGGCACCAGTACTTGGATGGTCGGGCCGAAGACCATGGAGGACCATATCGTTAAATCGTTGAATGCCGCGGCGGCCGCTGCCGGGCGGCCGCGCCCCCGCGTGGTTGGCGGATTTCCGGTGGTGCTGACTAATAACGTCGCGGCGGCGCGCGAAAAAATTGCGCAGGCGCTCGCCATTTATGGTCAGCTGCCGAGCTATCGCGCGATGCTCGATCGCGAAGGTTTCGCGGGGCCGGGCGAGTTGGCGTTGGTCGGCGACGAAGTCACGCTGCGGCGTGAGATCGCGCGCCTTGAGAGCGCTGGCGTTACGGATTTAAATGCGTCGATCGCGGCGGTGGAAAGCGGTGCGTTCGATCGCACGTTTGAATTCCTCGCCAGCTTGAACGGCTAAGTAAAGGGTAAACGCCGGGTCGGCTTCCCGGTTATCGCAAGCAAGGCGTTTGCAATTGCGGGCGCGATCGGTGGCACGCCGGGTTCACCCACGCCGCTCGGCGCCACGGTCGACGGCACGATGTGCACTTCCACGCGTGGCATCTCATCCATACGTAAGGGCTGATACGCGTTGAAGTTGGTCTGCTCGACCACACCGTCCTTCAAGGTCACCGCCTCGCGCAGCGCGGCGCCCAGGCCCATGCCGATCCCGCCTTCCATTTGCGCGCGCACGATGTCGGGATTCACTGCAATGCCACAGTCGACCGCGCACACCACGCGATCGACCTTAAACGAACCATCATCGTGAACCGTGAGATCCACGACTTCGGCGACAAAACTATTAAAGGATTCGTGAACGGCTACGCCGCGGCCTTGGCCTTGGCCCTTGCCGGTTGGCGCGGGGCCCGCCTTGTCGATCGCAAGATCGAGTACGCCCAAATGCCGTGGATGACCGGCGAGTAGCTCGCGCCGCCAGACCACTGGATCGTGACCCGCGGCTCGCGCCACTTCATCGAAGAACGCTTCAGTCGCAAAACCGTTGAAGGTATGACCGACCGAACGCCACCACAAGGTCGGCACGCCGACGTCGGGCATCTGCAGATCGACCGCACAATTCTCGACGGCATACGGCAGATTGCGCGCCCCTTCGACCGCGGTGCCATCAACGCCATTCTTGACCATGGCCGCGAACGGCGTGCCCTTTAGGAACGATTGCGCAACGATGCGATGGTGCCACGCGATGAGTTTGCCGTTGGCATCCAAGCCAGCCCGCAATACGTGATAGGCCATCGGTCGATAGCGCCCGCTCCGCATATCATCTTCGCGTGTCCATTGCAGTTTCACCGGCGCGCGGCCTTTGATGGCTAGCGCAATGTGCACG
>JAYUEZ010000574.1:0-7940 GCA_043738965.1 Gammaproteobacteria bacterium | reverse complement strand
CGAGGACACCCATGATCTAAAATCTTCAAAGTCGACCGCTGACAACAACGCGCCCTAAGTGCGCCGATTCGGAACAAGTATCACACCACACTCCCCATTCGGGTGCGCTCGCCATTCGCGCAGGATCAATTCCGCCTTGATCCTGCACACCTCTCCCGCAAATCCCAACCTGGCCCAATAGTTGCAAATTCAGTTCCGGTGCGTTCCCCAACGCCGGTGAACCAGCCTCTCCGCGCGACGTTAATTCGTCGATCTACCTCTCATTGCAACGTCGCGTGGGAGGCTGAACAGCCTTAGGTCCACGCATTTTGCGCATGGGCTGTAGATCCGGCACCGGTTTTATCGAGGAGCGACTAATGAGGTTAACGACGATGGCGCGCGCCGCGCTGATTGGCGTCTGCGGAATGACGATGACGGCTATTGCCAACGCGGACTCCAGCTTGTGGGAAGCGATTCAAGGCGGCAAACCTGATCTGTACATGCGGTATCGCTTCGAACATGTGGACGACGCGCAAAAGCCCGTGCTCAAGGAAGCCTACGCGAACACCTTACGCACCGCGCTCGGTTATAGCACCGGACTTTTTTATGACTTTGGCGCCTATCTCCAACTTGAAGATGTGCGCGCCCTAGGCAGTCAAGAATTCAACGATGGGGGCGGCAACGGCGTGACCGATCGCGCCGCAGTGGTTGACCCGGAAGGCACCGAGATCAATCAAGCGAACCTGCGCTACCGTGGCCTGCCGCGCACCACGATTACCGTGGGCCGACAGGAAATCGAGCATCGCCAAGCGCCATTTCACCGTTATCTGGGCAATATTTTGTGGCGCCAGAATTGGCAGAGCTTCGATGCCGTGCGTGCCACCAATGATTCGTTGCCGGCCACCCACATCGATTACGCCTATATCTGGAACGTGAATCGCATTTTCGGCGAAGACAATCCAATTCCTGATCGCAGCAACTTCCGGAGCAACAGCCACGTCATCGACATCACTTATGGCGGATTCACCTGGGGCAAACTCGAAGGCTATGGGTATTTGCTCGATTTCAACAGTAAGACACGCGGCACCTTAGTACTCTCGACGAGCACCTACGGCGCGCGCTTTCAGGGTCAACGCGATGTCATCGCCTATTCGACGAAGTTGCTCTACACCGCTGAGTACGCGCACCAAATGGATTTCGCGGACAATCCCACTAACATCGACGTCAATTATTATCTGGGCGAGTTCGGCGCGATGAAATTATTGAATTCACCGCAGGTCGAATCGATCACCCTCAAGGCGAGCTACGAAGTCCTTGAAGGGGACGGCGTCATTAAAGTTAACGGTACTTCGCTCGCGCGTTCGTTCCAGACCCCTTTAGGCACCAACCATGCGTTTCAAGGCTGGGCGGATCGTTTTCTGTTAACCCCCGCGGATGGCATCAAGGATCTGTTCGGGACGTTGGCGGTTAAGGCCTTCGGCGCACAGTTCACGCTGCAGTATCACGACTTCAGTTCCGATCATGATTCGTATGACTTCGGTACGGAATGGGATGCGCAGGTTACACGTGTTTTTTACGACCACTACACAGTAGGTCTCAAATACGCCGACTACCAAGCGGATCAGAATCCGTTGAATCTCGCGCGTAACGGCGCCGCCAGCGCGGGCAAGCAGGCGTACGATCTAGAAAAACTCTGGGCGTGGGTGGAATTTCGATTTTGATCTTCAAGTGCTAATGAAACTGTATGCGTGAACCGGCGGCGCCGCTGTGCATTTTGTTGGTCGATGCGGTCACGGAGCGCGCGGACGCGCTCGCCCAGACCTTGGCCGCCGGCGGTCATCGCGTCATCACGCACCACGGCGAATCCGGCGATCTCGCCACGGCAGTGGCTCGAATCGAACCCGATGTGGTGATCATCGATGTCGATACGCCGGACCGCGACATGCTGGAAGACATGCACATTATCGATCGCGAGCGGCCGCGGCCCATCCTCGTCTTCACGCAGGACGACAACCCCGACTATATCCGCGCCGCGGTGCGCGCTGGCGTAAGCGCGTACGTGGTGGGCGATTTGGATTCGCGGCGGGTGCTGCCGCTGCTCGATGTCGCGATCGCGCGCTTCGAGCAATTTCAAAATTTGCGCCGCGAGCTCGTCGACGCGCGGACCGCGCTCGCGGATCGAAAACCCATTGAACGCGCCAAAGGTTTATTGATGAAGCAACGCGGCATGGACGAAGAAATGGCATACAGCGCGCTGCGGCGCATGGCCATGGAACGCAATCTTAAATTGGTCGAACTCGCGCGCAGTTTAATCGCCGCCGCTGAATTATTGACGCCTTAACTAGTGAGTAGATGACCATGGGACAAGGACCTCAACATGGCTTCCGGGTCGCGGGCTCCGATGCGCCAGAGCTGGCGGAAGTACGACTCGGCTACCTGCCGCTCACCGACTGCGCGAGCCTCATTCTCGCGCAGCAACTGGGACTCGATCGACGTTATGGGATCCGGTTGCAGCTAACGCGAGAAGTTTCGTGGGCCACGCTGCGCGACAAGCTCCTCGGCGGTGCGGTGCACGCCGCACACCTGCTATACGGCCTCGCCTACGGCATTCAACTAGGCATCGGGGGACCCCGTCGCGAGATGTCGGTGTTGATGACGCTCAATCAAAATGGGCAAGGGATCACATTATCGAATGTGTTGCGCGCGGCTGGAATTACCGACGGTACGCGACTCGCCCAGCAAGTGCGGCGTCATCCAGAGCGCTTGCGGCTCGCGCATACCTTTCCCACGGGTACTCACGCGTTGTGGTTGTTCTACTGGCTCGCGGCGCACGGCGTCGATCCGCAAACCGAAGTGGAAACGTTAACCGTGCCACCACCGCGCATGCTGGAGCGACTGGCGGCCAACGCGCTCGACGGATATAGCGCCGGTGAGCCGTGGAATGCGCACGCGGTGCAGACCGGCATGGGCTTCACGGTGATCACCTCACAGGCCATCTGGCCCGATCACCCAGACAAGGTACTGGCCACGACGCGTGAGTTCACCACGCGCTACCCGCGCACGGCGCGCGCGCTCATCATGACGCTGCTCGATGCGGCGCGCTATATCGAAACCACCGCAGATCTAAATACCGTGGCGCGCCGACTCGCACGGCCGGAAGTTATCGATACCAACGTCGATACCATTTTTGAGCGCCTGCGTGGCGAATATCGCGATGGTCTCGGTCACCATTGGCAGGATCCGCATCCGCTCCGATTTTTCGGCGATGGCGCGGTTCCGTTTCCGTATCTATCGGATGCCTTGTGGTTCGTCGCGCAGCAACGGCGCTGGGGTCTACTCGATCATGATCCGGACTATGTGAACCTCGTCACCCAAGTCAATCAAACCGGACTTTATGCCGAGGCGGCGAGCGCGTTGGGTGTGGCAGTACCGAGCAGCGCGTACCGGAGCTCGCGTTTGATCGACGGGCGGATATGGGATGGTCGCGCGCCCGAGCTGTTTGCCGCGCGCTCACCCACTGGTAATCGTCATGAGCGGCCCGTTGCCCTCGCATGAGGCATCGCAGCCATCGGCACGCCCGCGGATAGTGCAATTAACCCAACGCTCGACCGTTAGGGGACGCGTTAACGTCACACCGTAAGGTACTGCCGTCCCGCTAAGCGGTTGGCATAGCGACCGAATCCTCTCCTTATTCGCGCTCGACCAGCCGGTTGGCAAGGCTTTTGCTGTTACTGACGTATAGCGCGACCTAACGGCGGGTCGCGCGCCAATACTTAAGGACATAGGCGTCCACGCGATGACGATATCCGTTCATCGGCGGGCGCTTTTTTTTTGGACGCGATATGACCTCGCGGAATTGTTAGGAGCACTCCATGTTAGTAATGAACTTCACCCTTGCCGTTCGCCGTTTAATGCCTTTGATGCTTGGCGTGCTAGTCACGGCGCTTAGCGTGAATGCGCGCGCGGGTGATGCGCTCGAACGTCAGGAATTGAAATTCGGCTTCATCAAACTCACCGATTGCGCGCCGCTGATCGTGGCCTACGAAAAGGGTTTTTTCGAAGATGAAGGACTCTATGTCACGCTCGAAGCGCAGGCCAATTGGAAGGTGGTGCTGGATCGCGTGATTGATGGCTCGCTCGATGGTTCGCATATGTTGCCCGGCCAACCGCTGAGCGCCGCGATAGGGTTCGGGACTCAAGCCGCGCTTGTGACGCCCTTTGCGATGGGCGTCAACACGCTGGCAATCACCGTGTCGAATGAAGTGTGGGGCCTTATGAAGCCGAAGATCGCGACCGACGGCGGCAAGCCGTTGCATCCGATCAAAGCGGAGGCGCTGAAGCCCGTCATCGATACCTTCAAGACGGCGGGCAAGAAGTTCAATCTCGCGATGGTCTTCCCAACCTCGACGCACAACTACCTGCTGCGCTACTGGCTCGCGGCCGGCGGTGTGAACCCCGGCTACTACTCGGCAAGCGATAGCACCGGACAGACCGACGGTGACGTCTTGCTTTCGGTAACCCCGCCACCGCAAATGCCGGCGACACTCGAGTCCGGCACCATTCATGGTTTCAGTGTGGGTGAGCCGTGGAATCAGCAGGCGGTACGCAAGGGGATTGGCGTACCCGTGATCACGGCCGATGAGATCTGGCAGCGTACGCCGGAGAAAATTTTTGGCATGCGCGCCGATTTCGTCGCCAAGAACCCGAATACCACCAAGGCCGTGGTTAAGGCGCTGATTCGCGCTGCCGTGTGGTTGGATGCCGAGAACGGGGCGAATCGCAAGGAACTCGCGCAGATCTTGTCGCGGCCGGATTACGTGGGCGCCGATGTCGCGGTGATTGAAGGGCCGATCACCGGGCAGTATCAATTCGAAGCCGGGGACGTGCGGCCCAAGCCTAAGTTCAATCTCTACTATCGCGACAACGCGAGCTACCCATTCTATTCAGACGCGGTTTGGTTCCTCACGCAGATGCGCCGCTGGGGGCAAATCGGCGAGGCGAAATCCGATGCCTGGTACGCCGACATCGCGCAAAAAGTCTATCGACCCGATATCTATCGTGCCGCCGCCGAAGCCGTTCAGGCTGGCGGCAAGACCAAACTCGAAGCGTCGCCAACCGGCGACTATCTCGCGCCAAGCGCTGGCTTTATCGACGGCATTGAGTTCGACGGCAAACAACCCAATGCCTATCTCGCCAAGCTGCCGTTCGGCCGTAAGGACGCCGTGGCGGCCAAGTAAGCGCACCATTCATTTTTTTAATTGAAGGATCACACATGAATGCCTTCTCGCTCGCGGCATTTCTAGAACGTATCGGCTTAACGTGGCTCGCCCCAGTGGTGCGGCTATGCGCCGGCGATGCACCAGGCGTCCAACTGCGGAGTCTTGGTTTTCAGATTGGGGTTCCAGCGCTCGCGCTGATCGTTTTCCTCGGCGTGTGGCAGGTCACCGCGGCCGGCATCAAAACGAGTCTGGGATCGATCCCCGGACCGACTGAAGTGTGGTCTGCGTTCAACGGATTAATCGATGCCCATCGTGCCGAACGCGTGAAAGCTACTGCGTTCTACGATCGGCAGGCTGTTCGTAACGCGGAGCGCTTGAAAGCGGATCCGGCGGCCGCAGTTAGTGTGCATGCCTGGACTGGCAAAGCCACCTTCCTCGATCAGATCGTTACCAGCTTGAAAACCGTGTTCACGGGTTTCGTTATCGCGACGTTAGTCGCCGTGCCATTAGGGGTCTTGTGCGGAACCAACCGCGTGATTCAGGCCGCGTTGAATCCCTTAATCCAAATTTTTAAACCGGTGTCGCCGCTGGCATGGCTGCCGATCGTGACGCTCGCGGTCAGCGCGGTTTACACCACGCAGGACGGCGTGTTCGAGAAATCGTTTATTACCTCCGCCATCACAGTGACCTTGTGCTCGTTATGGCCAACGTTGATCAACACCGCACTCGGTGTCGGCGCGGTCGACAAGGATCTGATCAATGTCGCCCGCGTTTTAAACCTTAGCTGGTATACGCGCATCACCAAAATTGTAATCCCCTCGGCACTGCCGCTCATTTTCACGGGGTTGCGCCTGTCCTTGGGCGTGGGTTGGATGGTGTTGATCGCGGCTGAAATGCTCGCCCAGAACCCGGGCCTGGGAAAATTTGTGTGGGATGAATTTCAGAACGGAAGCGCGCAATCCTTGGGCCGGATGATGGTCGCCGTATTCGTGATTGGGCTCATAGGCTTTTTGCTGGATCGCGTGATGCAGAGCATCCAGCAGCTGGCGAGTTACTCGCGCGCTTAGTTGCACCCTTTGAACCTCGAGGATCGCATGATGTCCGGTACTGCCCTACGAAAACGCGCTCTACCACCACTGGTGTGGCCACCGGGCGTCACTCCTGAGTCGTCGCCCTTGATCACGGCCGACCCGCTGCCCCGCGCGGCGCCGGTGTCACCCATGCTCGAGTTGCGCGGTGTCGGCAAATCATTTGGAGCTGGCAGCACCCGAAGCCGGGTGTTGCACGACATCAATCTCCAAGTTCGCGACGGCGAGTTTCTCGCCATTGTCGGCTACTCGGGCAGCGGCAAAAGCACCCTCATTTCGTTGCTCGCGGGATTGCAGTCGGCGGACACCGGCGAAGTGTTGAAACTTGGCGCTCCCATCACGGGGCCCGGGCCCGACCGGGGGGTGGTTTTTCAAAGTTACTCGCTGATGCCGTGGTTGACGGTCACGGAAAATATCGCGCTCGCCGTCGATACCGCGGCTCCGCGCGAGCCACGGCGTTCACGCCGGGAGCGCGTGCAGCGCTACATCAACTTAGTGAATCTCACACCGGCGCGCGATAAGCGACCCGCGGAGTTGTCGGGTGGCATGCGCCAACGCGTCGCGGTGGCGCGCGCGCTGGCCGCGAATCCCGACGTGTTATTGCTCGATGAGCCGCTGTCGGCGCTTGACGCGCTGACGCGCGCCAAACTCCAAGACGAGCTGGTGCGGATCTGGGGCGAGGAACGGAAAACCGTGGTGTTGATCACGAACGACGTCGACGAGGGTTTGCTGCTGGCCGATCGTATTATTCCGCTGACGCCGGGCCCGGGCACGACGCTAGGTCCAGAGTTCATCGTTGATTTGCCGCGACCGCGCGACCGCAAAGCAAGCAATCACGATCCGCGATTTATCGCCCTGCGCAAGGCGGTGACCGAGTATTTATTGGAAGTCGGCGGCCAACAAACCCGCGCGCCGTGCGCGCTTAACGAGTTGCCAAAGTTACGCCCCGTTACCGCGCGCGAAATGCAGCCCATCGGCACCGCGCATCACATGACGCCGACGGATAAGACGCCGCGTTATGTCGATTTCTCGCACGTGTCAAAGGTGTATCCTGGGCCACGCGGGCCAATCACGGTGGTCGATAAATTTGATTTACAGATCACCAAAAGCGAATTCGTTTCGATTATTGGCCATTCGGGTTGCGGCAAATCGACGGTGTTGTCGATGGCGGCGGGCCTCACATCGACCAACGGCGGCGGCATCGTGCTCGACTTTCAAGAAATCACGGGCGCTGGGCCCGATCGCGGCTTGGTCTTTCAGAGTCCAAGCTTGATCCCCTGGTTGAGCGCTTTTGAAAACGTGGCCTTGGGCGTGGCGCAGGTTTACCCACACGCGAGCGCTGGCGAACGGCAGGACATCGCGGAACATTATCTGGCGCGCGTCGGGCTGCGCGAAGCGCAGCATAAGCGCGCGTTCGAGTTATCGAAGGGCATGCAACAACGCGTGGGGATCGCGCGCGCGTTCGCGCTACAGCCGAAACTCCTGCTGCTCGATGAACCGTTCGGCATGCTCGATGCGTTGACGCGTTGGGAGCTGCAGGAAGTGTTGATGGACGTGTGGTCGAGCAATCAATTGACCGCAATCTGCGTCACGCATGATATTGATGAGGCATTGTTACTCGCCGATCGCGTGGTCATGATGACCAATGGTCCGA
>JAYUEZ010000573.1:0-3016 GCA_043738965.1 Gammaproteobacteria bacterium | reverse complement strand
CTGTACTCATTGGGCGTCTACCAGCTCCCCATAAATGCCGATTTAATTCCCGCGCTCAGTTGCGCACCAAAGCGTCGCGCCAGAGATTCGACGACATTTTGCTCCGGCGTAAAGTCCACGATATCCGGTGCGTGAACGATCTCGCGTGCGACATAACCGGCCGAACCCAAGGCATCGACTAAGCCCAGTTCCAATCCCTTCTCGCCCGTCCACACAAGACCTGAGTAAAGCTCTGGAATTTCTTTCAAGCGATCGCGCCGGCCTTTGCGTACGGTGTTGATAAATTGCTGGTGGATTTCCTTTAAGAGGCCGGTGACATGCGCGACTTCATGGTCATCGAGCGGCATGAAGGGGTCGAGAAAGCCTTTATGTTCGCCGGCCGTTAACAAACGCCGTTCGATGCCGAGCTTATGCAACGCTTCGACAAACCCGAAGCTGTCCATGCGGACCCCGATCGAGCCAACGATACTGCCTTTATCTGCGTAGATCTCGTCCGCCGCGGCGGCGATGTAATAGCCACCCGAGGCGCAGATGTCTTCGATTACGGCGTAGACTTTTATCCGCGGGTACTTGGCCTTTAAACGAAATATTTCGTCATTGATATAGCCGGCTTGTACCGGGCTTCCGCCTGGACTGTTGAGGCGCACGATCACCGCCGCGGTGGCCTTGTGCTCGAACGCATCGCGTAACCCGGTGATGACATTTTCTGCGCTCGCCGGCATCCCGTGAGCGATGACGCCTTGCACATCGACAAGCGCTGTGATCTTGCTCTTGCCGAAGGCTCCTCCGAAATTCAAGTTGGGCCACGAGACCAACAGCACACCGAATAGATACGCAAAGATTAGGCACCGAAAAAACACGCTCCAGCGGCGGGCGCGGCGCTGTTCACGCAAGGCCTCGTAGGCAAAATTGCGGATGATGGTTTGCTCCCAATGGGCGGCGGGGATTCCCGGCGTCGAGTCAGTGGGCAAATCAGAGCGGATTTCGTTATTCATTGAAAGTTATTGTCCATGGGAAAAGTTTGCGGCATCGTTCTCAAGCGCGGTGACGACCAGGGCCAATTCGGGCGGCAGAGGCGCCTCGACCGCGATTGAGTGGTTCAACGTGAATTCTAACTTGATTGCGTGCAGGAACATTCGACGCAAGCCGAGCGTGCGCAGATAGCGATTAAAAGTTTCGTCGCCGTAAACCTCATCGCCACCGAGTGGATGGCCCAATGCTTCAGCGTGCGCACGGATCTGATGTGTACGGCCGGTATAAGGTTCGGCGCTAACTAAGCAACAATTCCGGAATTGCTGGACGAGCACGAAGGTGGTGCTGGCCGCGCGACCGCTGGCGGCCGCCACGGTTCTCCGCCCTGCTCCGGTTCCACCGCGGCTTTCAAGCGGGGTATCCACCACCAAACGCGCGGCTGGCAGCTGACCTTGAAGCAGGGTCAAATACGCTTTGTGAAACTCGCGGTCCGCAATTTGTTGGTTCAAGCGCCTCAAACTCAACACATCTTTGGCGAACAGCAAACAACCCGAGGTGTCGCGATCGAGCCGGTGCGCGAGATTAAGGTCAGAACAGCTCGGTCGGGCGGCCCGCAGCACATCGATCGCGCCGTAACGCAGCCCCGAGCCCGCGTGTGCCGCGAGACCGGCTGGCTTATTGAGCACGAGGACGAATTCGTCCTCGTATAACACCGCGGCGCTGACTTCGGCGACGATCTCCCGCGGCAGCGGCAGGTCTGCCGTGGCGCCGAAGCGGAGCGGCGGCACGCGCACCTTGTCCCCCAGTTCCAATTTCCGCGACGGTTCAGAACGACCGCCGTTCACGCGCACTTCGCCGGTACGGATAATCCGGTAGATCAGCGGCTTGGGCAGCCCATCGAGCACCGACCCCAGAAAGTTATCGAGTCGCCGCGCGGCATGGTCGGGACCGACAATCAGATGCTGTACGTGCGCCTTGTCGGCCATCGCCCGTGCCTCGAATCAGGTGTCAAACGCAATTGCCGTCAAGGGCCTAACGCTGCTATAGTCGACTCGCCTTAGCGCGGCGTATTTTGTGACGTAACTGCAGCGAATTAGCTCGCGCGCTCCGACATTCTAACAAATTGGGGCCGCGAATTTCGGCCTACGAGGAACCCTCCGAAGTTGCTGCAGTAAGCGCCTTGCGTGTGCAGGCGTTAGATGACGGGTGTGACCGATCCGGCGCGACCGAAGCGCAGACCACCCGCCGACGAGATCTAACGCCGGGACGACGCTGCAATACTCCGGTGCGATTAGGCGGTAGCGAAAAATGGTCGCGGCACAACGTTGGTGCCGCGGCACCGTATTGACTAGCGCTCACATACACGTCATTGCCTGCACGATCACATTGAATCAGGCGCGACTGTCCCTTCCTGCAACGGCAGGACGAGCGCACAGCGAAAGGTTTTGACAATGAAAAGAATGCTGATTAACGCAACTCAGCCGGAAGAGTTGCGGGTGGCGCTCGTGGACGGCCAACGGTTGTTCGATTTGGATATCGAAGCCACTGGCAAAGAGCAGAAAAAATCCAACATCTATAAGGGGCGGATCATCCGCATCGAGCCCAGTCTCGAAGCGGCCTTTGTGGACTACGGATCTGAACGTCATGGTTTCCTGCCATTAAAGGAAGTTTCCCGCTCCCTGTTCAAAGACAAGCCGCGCAGCGGCAATCGCGTCAATATCCGTGAAGTCCTCGACGAAGGGCAGGAAATCGTTGTCCAGGTCGAGAAAGAAGAGCGTGGCAACAAAGGCGCGGCACTGACGACCTTTATTTCGCTAGCCGGCCGTTACCTGGTCGCGATGCCAAACAATCCGCGCGCGGGCGGAGTCTCTCGTCAAATTGAAGGGGAAGCACGCGAAGACGCCAAGGAGGCGATGGCGGGCCTCAATATTCCGGAGCACGTCGGGCTAATTCTGCGCACCGCGGGAATCGGGAAAAATACCGAAGAACTGCAGTGGGATCTCGACTATCTCCTACAACTCTGGACCGCGATCGAAGAAGCGGC
>JAYUEZ010000572.1:0-3020 GCA_043738965.1 Gammaproteobacteria bacterium | reverse complement strand
CCAAAATGGCGGTGACGATCCTCTCCGGGATCCAAGTCGATGAGTTCGTGGTCTGTATTCAACGTGGCGATACGGCGCGTTTGACTGGGCTGCCTGGCATCGGTAAAAAAACCGCCGAGCGCCTAATCGTCGAAATGCGCGACCGGGTGACCGATTGGACAGACGGCGAGCCCTTCGCACCGAATCGTGTGGCAAGTGGCGCGCCGCCGGACGCGCTGAGCGATGCAGTCAGCGGTTTGATCGCCTTGGGCTATAAGCCACAGGAAGCGAGCAAGCTTGTCCACGGTCTCGAGCTCGCGGGCAAGTCGAGTGAAATGATTATCCGCGAGGTCTTGCGAGGTCTTGCGAAAAGTTAATGCATCACACGAATCGTTAACCCTAAATTCATGCGTAGTAGGTTAAACTTGCACGGAGTTTCAATACCCGCCTTCGATGTCTAACCGGATTATTTCGCCCGCCTTCAGTTCCGACGACGCTGCGCTTGACCATGCGATCCGTCCGCGTCGTCTCGCCGACTACATTGGACAACCCGCGGTCCATGAGCAGATGGAGATCTTTATCGGCGCGGCACGACAGCGTGGTGAGGCGCTTGATCACGTCCTCATCTTTGGGCCACCGGGTTTAGGTAAGACTACGTTGGCGCACATCATTGCCAACGAATTAGGCGTGAACTTACGCCAAACCTCGGGCCCCGTGTTGGAACGGCCGGGCGATCTCGCCGCGTTATTAACGAATCTCGAACCGCGCGATGTGTTGTTTATCGATGAGATCCATCGCTTAAGCCCGGTGGTTGAAGAAATTTTATATCCGGCGCTCGAGGATTTTCAGCTCGATATCATGATCGGCGAAGGGCCGGCCGCGCGCGCACTGAAACTCGATCTGCCGCCGTTTACGTTGGTGGGCGCGACTACTCGCGCGGGATTGTTAACGTCACCGCTGCGTGATCGCTTCGGCATCGTGCAGCGCTTGGAGTTCTATACCGTGCCCGATCTCGCGCACATCGTGACGCGTGCGGCGCGCATTCTCGACGTCTCGATCGAGGCCCGCGGCGCGCTTGAGATCGCTGGGCGCTCGCGCGGCACCCCACGTATAGCAAATCGTTTGCTCCGCCGTGCGCGCGATTACGCCCAGGTCAAAGCCGACGGCCGCTTAAGCGCCGAGATCTCGGCCCGCGCACTGGATATGCTTAATGTGGACGTGCAAGGGTTTGACGTCATGGATCGCAAGCTGCTGCTGACCATCATGCAGAAATTCGACGGTGGACCGGTGGGCGTCGACAGTTTAGCAGCCGCGATCAGCGAAGAACGGGGCACCATCGAGGATGTGATTGAGCCGTTTCTGATCCAACAGGGATTCATCCTGCGGACCGCGCGCGGCCGGATGGCGACACGCCTGGCGTGGCAGCACTTTGGCCTATCGCCGCCGGCCGGCAGCGCCGTGCCCGCCGATCTTTTCGATGGCGTTGATTAAAATCGAGCCGCGCCCCGCCGTGTCGGAATTTTGTTTGCCGATTCGAGTCTATTACGAGGACACGGACGCCGCGGGGATTGTGTATCACGCGAATTATTTGAAGTACATGGAGCGCGCGCGCACCGAATGGCTCCGCGCGCTCGGGTTTGAACAGGACCAGCTCGCGCGACACCATGGCATTGCGTTCGTGGTGTGTGATGCGACGCTTAAGTTTATTCGGCCGGCGAAATTTAACGATCAGTTGGAATCGATCTGCCGCCTTGCGCATTGCGGTCGCGCCTCGGTCGAGTTTGAGCAATTAGTCGTCGGGCTGGATAAAACCGTCCTGTGCCGCGGCTTAATCCGAATGGGATGTGTCGATCTTCGCGCGATGATTCCGAAGGCGATACCTGAAGACATTTATTTGGGAATAAAGCATGCAAGGTGATTTATCGATCGCGAGCCTGATCCTCGGTGCGAGCGTGCTGGTCAAGCTCGTGATGCTCGCGCTGCTCGTCGCCTCCGTCGCGTCCTGGTCGCTGGTGATCCGCAAGCGTCGCGAACTTAACGATGCGAAGCGGATCGCGCAAGGTTTTGAGGATCAATTTTGGGCCGCCGAAGATCTCACCGCGTTGTTCAATCGCATCGCGCAACAACGCCATCCGTCGGACGGTACGCAACGCATCTTTGAAGCCGGATTCAAGGAATTCGCGCGGCTACGCAAAAAAGAGGGCATTCCACCCGAGATGATTTTGGAAGGCTCGCAACGGGCGATGCGCATTGCGCTCAATCGAGAGCTCGAAGAACTGGAAGCGAATCTGCCGATGTTGGCGACCGTCGGCTCGGTCAGTCCGTACATCGGGTTGTTTGGCACTGTGTGGGGCATCATGAATTCATTTCGCGGCTTGAGTAACGCGCATCAGGCGACGCTCGGCATGGTCGCACCTGGCATTTCGGAGGCGCTGGTGGCGACTGCGATGGGGCTCTTCGCGGCAATCCCCGCGGTCATTTTCTATAACCGCTTCTCAAGTCAAATTGATCGCCTGACTACCCGTTATGAAATTTTTGCTGAAGAATTCGCGGCGATTCTGCAGCGCCAAATGCATACCTAGCCGAAGCAATCATGGCCAATGTAATGCATCGAGGTCGGCGTGGCGGGAAACGTCGGTTAATGGCCGAGATGAACGTCGTGCCGTACATCGACGTGACGTTGGTACTGTTGATTATTTTCATGATTACGGCGCCGCTCATCACGCAAGGGGTCAAAGTGGATCTCCCGCAAGCGCCCTCTGAAGTCATGTCGCCGACCGAGCAGGAACCAGTGATCGTGACGGTGGACGCGCATGGCGCGATTTACGTCGATCTCGGCGAGAAACCGGAATCCGCGATCGACGAAGCAACCTTGGTGACGCGTATCGCGGGCATCAGCAAGTATCGCCCGGGCACGGATTTCCTGGTGCGTGGTGATGCAGGCGTCGCCTATGGGCGGGTGGTCGAAGTGATGGCTTTGCTGCAAAGCGCCGGGGTCAAGAATGTCGGTTTAATGACCGATCCGCCGCCGGCCAAGAAAT
>JAYUEZ010000571.1:0-3031 GCA_043738965.1 Gammaproteobacteria bacterium | reverse complement strand
ACGCGCAATACAAGAAATTTCTGCAGAAAATCGGCTATTTGTTGCCCGAAGGCCCGGACTTCGCTGTCACTCCGACTAATGTCGACGACGAGATCGCGACCCTTGCCGGTCCGCAACTGGTGGTGCCGGTCAAGAACGCGCGCTACGCGTTGAACGCGACCAATGCGCGATGGGGCTCGCTATATGACGCGCTCTACGGTTCCGATGTCATCGCCGAAACCGCCGGCGCGGAGAAAAAGGGTGACTACAATCCGGCGCGCGGCGCGCACGTCATCGCCTATGCGCGTGCATTCCTCGACCAGGCAGCACCGTTGGTGACGGGCTCGCATGCTGACGCGGTCGCGTACCAAGCGGGCAATGGTCGTCTGCAAGTCAAACTCAAAAACGGCGATTCAGCAGGCCTGCAACAGGCTGAAAAATTCGCAGGCTATAATGGGGAACCGCCTGCACCGACGGAGATTCTGCTGCGGAATAACGGTCTTCACGTGATCATTCAGTTCGATGCCAATCATCCGGTGGGCAAAGCCGACCCGGCCCACATCAAGGATTTAGTCATTGAATCGGCGGTGACGACCATTCAAGACTGCGAGGACTCGGTCGCCGCCGCCGACGGCGCTGACAAGACCGAGGTGTATCGCAACTGGCTCGGACTGATGAAAGGCACGCTAAGCGATACCTTCGTAAAAAACGGCAAGACCATGACGCGCACGCTAGCGCCTGATCTAAATTTCCTCGATCCCCAAGGGCAGCCCCATGCGCTGCATGGACGCGCGTTGCTCTTGATTCGGAATGTTGGTCATTTGATGACTAACGAGGCCGTGCTGCTTAAAGGCGAGGAAGTCCCGGAAGG
Source organism: Gammaproteobacteria bacterium (assembly GCA_043738965.1). Taxonomy (GTDB): domain Bacteria; phylum Pseudomonadota; class Gammaproteobacteria; genus CAIKBL01. Next base: position 2,181 of record JAYUEZ010000571.1, on the reverse strand, counting down.
GATCCTCGACGCGGTGATTACCGCAACCATCGCACAGTACGATCTTAAAAAGCTCGGCGGGCTTCGCAATTCACGCAACGGATCGATGTACATCGTGAAACCCAAGATGCATGGTCCAGAGGAAGTGGCCTTCGCCTGTGCGTTGTTTGATAAAGTCGAGGACATGCTGAAGTTGCCGCGCTACACCGTCAAGATTGGCGTCATGGATGAAGAGCGGCGGACGACCGTGAATCTGAAAGAATGCATTCGCACCGCGAAAGATCGCATCATTTTCATCAACACAGGGTTTCTTGATCGCACGGGAGATGAAATTCACACGTCGATGGAGGCCGGTGTCATGGTGCGCAAGGAAGCGATGAAGCAAGAGAAATGGATCAAAGCCTACGAGAATTGGAATGTCGACATTGGGCTTGCGTGCGGATTGCAAGGCAAGGCGCAGATTGGCAAAGGCATGTGGCCGAAGCCGGATCTGATGAAGGAAATGGTCGAGGCCAAGGCCGCGCATTTACGCGCGGGCGCGAGCACGGCGTGGGTGCCATCGCCGACCGCGGCGACTATTCACGCCATGCACTATCACATCATTGATGTCTGGCAAGTTCAGAACGAATTGAAGAAGCGATCGCGCGCCGACTTGGACGATATCCTGACGTTGCCGCTACTCGGCGACACGCCGCTGACGCGGGAGCAGGTGCAAGCTGAACTCGACAACAATTGTCAGGGTATTCTTGGTTATGTGGTGCGTTGGATCGATCTCGGTATCGGCTGTTCGAAAGTGCCGGACATCAACGATATTGGACTCATGGAAGATCGCGCGACGCTGCGAATTTCGAGCCAGCACATCGCGAATTGGCTGCGGCACGATTACGTGCGTCGCCGGCACGTGCTGGAAACGTTTAAGCGCATGGCGGTGGTGGTGGACCGGCAAAACGCCAACGAGCCGGGCTATAAGCCGATGTCCGCTAACTTTGATGAGTCGGTGGCATTTCAGGCCGCCTGCGAATTGGTGTTCGGTGGGGTCCATCAACCGAATGGTTACACCGAACCCGTGCTACACCGTCGGCGCCGCGAATTGAAAGCCGCGGCGCGCGCGGCTGGGCGATAAGGCGAAAATCGAACCAATCCACGCGCAACGACTTAGTCTAGTGTGTGGAGCACGGGGTATACCGCATCAATTTCCTCGAGTCGCCGACCGGCGCCGGGCGGCGCGTACGGCGCATACGAAGCAAGCAGTGCTGGCGCGAGCGCGCCCCCAACGCGAGGCAGATCCCCCAGCCGCAGTCCCTGGCGCACGAGATAAGCAAAATAAGTGTGGCGTAGCGCGGCAACGGAAATCTCATCAGGCCGCGAGATGCCGGCGTCGTGTGCGAGATAGGTGAGCGTTGCGTCGAGATCAGTGGTGGTGAGTGGCGCGCTGCCCGGCTGTTGGAATAGGGGCACGTCTGGCCCAGGCGCCGCCGCGCCGCGGTGGGCAAGCACTGTCAGGCAATTGGCTGGTAGTGATAGATCTTCGGTGCGGCCGGCAAGTCGCAGGTGGCCGTCAGGGCCAATGTCGCCGGCCGTGAGCATTGCAATATCCTCGGGCGTCGCACCCGCTAGCAACAACGCCACGATGAGGCGCGATTGCTCGTCTGCAGCGGCAAGTAACGCGTTGACTTCGGCCGGCATCAGTTCACGCCGCCCCGCCACTGCCAGAACCGGTTGGCTCGCCGGTTGGGTTAATAGCGGCTGAGTCGCCGCCGGTAGCGACGGCGACAACAAATGGGTGTTGTAGGCGTACACGGTCGATGGCGGTTCGGGGGTATCGACTGTCGTCGGTGTGCGGGCGAGAAAATCGACTAACAACGTCGCGAGCAAGGCCAGCGCGAACGCGGTACCTACCGCGATCGCGGCGTCGCGCATATACGCTGGGCGGACGGGCCGCGTCGGCGTCGAGGGCTTCGCCAGCACCGTGATCTTGGCGAACAACTCGTGGGCCGCCACGTCACTTTTCACTACGCGCTCGCGGAGCGGCGCAGCCTGCGCCTCGAGCTCGGTAAGGCGTTGCTCGAGTGTCTTAAAAGCCTCAAAATGCTGACCGAAATTTGTCAGCTTCGATTTCAACGAAGATTGTTGTCCGACTAGTGCGGACTTACTCGCTTGCGCGGCCTTCAAGTCATGTTCAGTTTGCGCGAGTACCTCGGC
>JAYUEZ010000570.1:0-3036 GCA_043738965.1 Gammaproteobacteria bacterium | reverse complement strand
ACGCTCGCGAATACTCCGCCTTAGTGAACGGCATTATTTGTTAGTGGGAGCGACTTTGGTCGCGAATCCGGCTTCCGGGAATGTTCGCAGCTTTTGCGGCTCCCACAACCCACTCCGCTTGGACTTGCTCAGTACCCCAGATCGCGCGCCGCGCGGTCGAGCACCACCGGAACCGACCACGCCGTTCACGCCAAGCGCAAATCGTTACTGCGGCCCGCGGCATACAGCCCCGAGGCACTCATCCAGAACGCGATCGAGCGCATGGCGTAGAGCGCTTGGTAGTAACAGCAAACCTCCTCGTCAATCAGTGATCCCGGTCGCGCGTTCGTAATCGCGATAAAACGCGTCGCGTTCGACCAAGTTCGAGAGCAGGGGTGTGCCTTCACACAAAACAATATGGGACATCTACAAAAATAACTATCGAAATCAACTACCAAATAATGGCTGTCCCTGATTCTCCGCGCGTGTATGCAGGTGCGCCGCACGGCTTCGACGCCTTGACGCCGAATACCGCCGTCGCCCGGCGGGCCCGCCGTGATCTCGAGACTTGGTTGGCGGCGCAACTGGTCGGGTGACCGAGTGACCCCTTGAACCCGTAATGATCACCCGCCTTGCGACGGGTTCTGGGGTCTCTTATGCTCCGGCTCGAAAACTCGGGATTGAATCTCAGGAGATAGTTTGTGTCCGACGCCGCCATCGCTCGACCCGCCCATGTCTCGCCTGAGCGTTATCTCGATTTTGATATTTATCAGCCGCTTCGTGATGGCCAGGATTTCCATCAATCTTGGAAGACCTTGCAGGATTCTGGGGTCCCGGATGTGGTGTGGACGCCGCGCAATGGTGGACATTGGTTGGTGTTGCGTGGCCGCTTGGTGAGCCAAGTGTTATCGGATTACGCGAATTTTTCGAATCACACCGTCTTGGTGCCCAAAGATACGGCAGGCGAAGCGTATCGCTTGTTGCCGCTGTCGCTCGATCCACCTGCGCACGCGCCGTTCCGGAATTTGCTGAACAATGGGTTGTCGCCACGCGCGGTCAGGACGGTCGAGGAATCGATTCGCAAATTGGCCGTGTCTTTAATCGAAGGCTTTCGAAAATCTGGCGGCTGCAATTTCACGAAGGATTTCGCGGAGCAGTTGCCGATTCGCATCTTCATGCAGATCGTCAATCTACCGAGCGAGGACACGCCGAAACTCAAATATCTGGCCGATCAATTCACGCGCCCCGATGGATCGCTTGAATACACCGAACTCACACGGCTCTTCAATGAGTACATTCGACCGATCATTCAGGCGCGCCGTGGCAAGGATGGCACGGATATGCTGAGCCGCATGATCAACGGCAAGGTCGACAATCGCGCATTAACCGACGAAGAAGCAGCGAACCTCTGTATTCAAGTGCTGGTCGGCGGGCTGGATACGGTGGTCAATTTCATGGGATTCGCGATGTTATTTCTCGCGGAGAATCCAACCGCGCGACAGGCACTCGTCGCCGATCCTAAACGCATTAGCCTCGCGATCAATGAGCTCGCGCGCCGCTTCCCACTCGTTACCGTTGGACGCGAAGTCAGACACGACATGGACTACGAGGGTGTGTCGCTGAAGCAGGGCGAGATGATCATGTCGCCGACCATCCTGCATGGTCTCGATGAAACGGAAAACCCATCGCCCATGCAGGTCGACTTCGCGCGCGTCACAGTCAAACACTCCACGTTTGGCAATGGCTCGCATACCTGCCCCGGCGCGCATCTCGCGCGCACCGAGACCCGCATCCTGCTCGAAGAATGGTTGGCGCGCATTCCGGACTTCGCCGTGGCCCCAGGTTTTGAAGTTCGCTATACCGGCGGCATTGTCGGCAGTGTCAATTCATTGCCACTGGTGTGGGATGTCGCGAGTACCCGCGAAGTGACTGCTTGATTTTGAACCCAAACGGAATACCTCATGAAAATTAACCTTGAACCCGGAGGAGGTCGGGTCGCCTAGGCGGCGACAAGTGAGTGGGGTGTTTCGGTTTGAGGAGAGCGCGAGTACGCAAGACGCCGGCCAAGTGGGCGCGACGCAAATATCCTGCTCGTGACGTCAGAAATTGAGATGGATCAGCGGCAGCGGGTTCGAGGGGTCAGAGTCGTTGATACTCTCTCGTATGATTCCCACCGCTCACGGATCTAGAATCAACGACCCTGACCGCTTGAGCTATTAACGAGCGAAGCGCGATACCACATACGCGTCCGGATCGGGTGTAATCGTATCCATGCGATATTGACCCATATTGCGCGGATACTGAGTCACCACCCGACCCGAGGCAGGGTGGCGAAAATAGTTATTGCAGTTCTCCGCCCACACCGAGATGCTGTTCGCATCTGCCTGGATGCCCGCGTTGTAGTCAGCCATCACCTCCTTGTGTACCTCCATCCAGGCCACCTGCTCCTCCTGCAGACGTGAAACCTGACGCACGATGTAGGCCGCCTGGCATTCGATCATGAACAGGATCGAGCCCTTGTTAGTGTTGGGGCCGTAGATCTGAAATAGATTGGGAAAGCCCGCGGTGCTGATGCCGAGATATGCTTGGGCCCCATCGTTCCATTCCTCGGCCAACACGCGACCGTCCCGACCTATCACGTGAACAGTCGATAGATAGCGCGTGACGTCGAAGCCGGTGGCCAGGACTAAAGTATCCAAGGCGTGCTCGGCGCCGTCCACGGTCATCACACCGGAAGGCGTCAACTGCTTGATGTCATCGGTGATCACCTGGACATTGTCGCGGTTGAAGGTCTGGTAGTACTTGCTCGATAGCAGCACGCGCTTGCAGCCGAACGAGTAGTCCGGAGTCAGCTGGCGGCGCAGTGCCGGTTCTTCCACCAGCGCGATGTTGGCCAGACCCGCCGTCACGGCATTCTGATAGCGCTCCGCGTCGTCGAGGAGCACGAAGCCTTCGAATTCTTTCCAAAGCCTGAAACGATTCTGTTCTACGGCATCCGGAGCGTTCACGAAATACGCAAGCTTTTCGGGCGAGTAGGGTCGATCCTTCTTCGGCAGC
>JAYUEZ010000569.1:0-3046 GCA_043738965.1 Gammaproteobacteria bacterium | reverse complement strand
TTATCCAGAAATTCTACTTGGCTGGCGGTCGCGCCTCCCGAAAGCAGCAGATTCTTGAGCGCCATGGGTCCACATAGAAACGCGATCCCCGGCTCGTTGCGCATCACCCATAAGCCTTCGCGCGCCCCTTGCACCAGTTCGGTCGCGGGACCCGACACCGGCCGGTCGCCCAATTCTTTGAACAGTGCAGCCAGACGATCGACATGGCCGACGCGCGCGTGCATGCGCATCAATTCGCCGAAGGCGCGATCGACCAAGGCTTTGGCCCGCGGCTCAGTGATCGCTTTACCCGCCTGCCACGCGGTTTCCCAGGCCTTCATTGCTTGGTTGAAACGTCCGTCGCGGTAGTAACTCAGACCCAGGTTCGTGCGCAGCGCCACGTTCCAACCCGACTTCGGGTGGGCGCTGAGGAAGTCGTTCAACGCGTGATAGTCATCATCACTTGTGCGCGTTTGATACTGTTCGACCGCCGCCAAGAGTGCGGCATCGTCTTCGCTCGACGTGATCGAGGTGGCAATTAGGGGTTCTTCGAATTGCGTCGTAATAAGGCGCGAAAGTTTCGCGTGCAGATCATCCAGAGCGCTGACGCCAGCCTGGCATAAGAGCGTTGCTGACAAGCAAGCAACTGAGCACAGAAGGGTTCTTAGAAATTTGGTCTTCGGCATCCCAGCCTCCAAACGCGTATCGCTTTGATTGGGTGTTTCGTGCTGGCCTAGCGCCGCACCATGAAATCACCTGAGTGTTTCAGTGACATTACTTTGCTATATCTATAGCTCGGGCATTTCTCAACCTTCGCAGCATTAAGATCCAGATCGTCGAAATCGTTTCGTAGCATGCACCATTCGGCGAGCCATTAAAATTGTTGCACGCCAAGCGCCTGACATAGGCCGCTTGGCGAATTCAATCACGATTGAAGCAAGGAAGGAAGGAAGCTACGCCATCGTTGGGCGAGACCTTAATTCAGCAGCGTTTATGAGAGCACAGTGGAGAAATGTAGAGCTTGCTGCGCCATTCGCGGATAAATCCGCGCCCGCTTGAGTCGATCGAGATGTGTCGTGGGAGCCGCTTTAGCGGCGAATCTTCGCTACGCCGATTGAACTACGATGCGCGCCCCAGGCGCCGCCTCGATGAACTCGCCGATCACGGCAGCGCGCTCAAACCCCAGCGCATGAAGTGCTCGGAGGCATGCGTCAGCTTGCGCGCGCGGCAGTGCTGCTAGTAAGCCGCCAGCGGTTTGCGGATCACAACTTAATGCAAGGCGCGGACTGATCGGTTCCGCAGGCGTCACGCGCGACAACGCGTGCGCATTGTCGGGATACAACGAACTGCGTATCCCTAGACTTGCGAGTTCTACGGCGCCGTCGAACATCGGAATCTGCGCTAGATCGAGGGCGACGCGCGGTCCGTCATCGCTCAGCATTTCGAGCAAGTGTCCGAGGAGACCAAAGCCGGTGACATCGGTCATCGCCGCCGCGCCGTGTTCGCGCAAACAACGTGACGCGGGTCCGTTGGATTGACTCATACAGGCATACGCTGCTTCCAGCCACCGCGATTTCGTTTGCCCGCGCATCGCGCCGGCGAGTAGCACGCCGCTGCCGAGCGGCTTGGTCAGAATTAGCGCGTGCGCGGGTTGCGCACCTCGCTTGCGCAGCACCGCGTGCTCCGCGACATAACCATTGATGGCAAAGCCGAGCGATAGTTCGGCGCCCTCGGTGGTGTGTCCGCCGACCAGACTCACGCCTTCAGCGGCCAACACTTCGAGTGCACCGGACATCATGTGCAAAAGATCGTCGCGCATCTTCCGCGGATCGGCGAGCGGCACGTTGGCGATGGCGAGTGCGGTTTGCGGTGTTGCGCCCATCGCGAAAATGTCACTCAGACAATGCGCGGCGGTGATCCGCCCAAACAGCCAGGGATCCTCGACAAAACTTCGAAAGGCATCGACTGTCTGTACGGCGAGCATGTGGGGGGGAAGCCGGACGAGAGCAGCGTCATCGGGTTGTTCGAGTCCGATGACGATTTCCGCGCGCGACGTCTGGTGGAGCTCGGCCAGGGCTTCGCGCAGGAGTTCGGCGCCCAACTTAGATCCGCAGCCGCCGCAGCGCATCGCAGCTTCCGGTGCGGTACCTGTCGTGGTGGACATTGCCGGCATCGTGAGATCGGTATAGCGCCGCATGAAGCGACGATCGATCCGATCTTTCCAGCGCCATACCCAGTCGCCAGCACACGCCCATCCGCCACGCGCCGCGACCGCGTGACGGCCACCGGTGCTGATCAGACTTAAAAACCGCCGCTGCGGTTTGAACGGCGCGAGCGGCGCGCCACGCAAGACGCGGCGCAGATTCTCGGTTAACGGGGGTCCCTGGCGCACAGCGAACACGCCAGATTTTGGCCGCGGATAGCCCGCGACATTGGCGACATCGCCCGCGGCAAACACACTCGCATGCGATATCGATTGCAGACAATCGCTAACGCGTATGAAGCCCTCGTCATCGGTGGCTAATCCCGCGGCACGCGGCCAGGGTGGGGCGGCGGCATGCGTCGCCCACAGGATTTCATCGACCTCGATCACGTCGCCCGCCTGGGTGTGAACACGCCCGAGCTCCACCACACTCACATGGCAGCGAGTTTTAACTTCGACCGCCGCCGTCCGCAGGACCTCTTGATACAACGCGCGGACCCGTGCGTTGGATTGCGGCAGAACGTTATCGCTCGCGCAGAACAGCACGAAGTGAAATTGCGTCGCGGGTTTACCGGCGGCGGCGCCGTCCTGCTGCAAACGATGGCGTACCGCCATCAGCATCTCGACTCCACCCGCGCCGCCGCCAACCACCCCGATGCGAACCTTGCCGCGGCGTTCAAGGACGCGGTGACGTAGCTGCTCCCAGCGCTGATTGAAGGTGCTCACGGGTTTGATCGGCACGGCGTGGGTGGTGGCCCCTGGCGCCACCACCGTGGGTGTCGATCCCGTATCGATGGAGAGCACATCAAAGGCGACGGGTGGTCGATTGCGGCACAGTACTCGCTTACGTTCGAGGTCGAGACC
>JAYUEZ010000568.1:0-3048 GCA_043738965.1 Gammaproteobacteria bacterium | reverse complement strand
GATCATCGAGTTCGACCTGAAACGTCGCGTGCTGGATCCCGAATTTGCCGTGAATACTATTCGCCAATGTATCGAGCCAGGCATCACCCGGGTGCCCGGCGGGCATCACCAGATGGGCGGTTAGCGCGGCTTCTGTCGTGCTCAAGGCCCATACGTGTAAATCATGGACCGCGGCGATTCCGGCTTGCGTTGCTAAGTGGCCTTCGACCGCCGCGAGTTCGATATTAGCTGGCACGCCATGCAGCCCCAAGGAGGCACTATCCCTAAGTAAGCGCCAGGTGAGGGCCACGATCACCGCCACAATGACGAGAGTGGCCGCCGGATCGAGCCAATTCCAACCGGTACGCAAAATCATGAACCCGGTGACGCCCACCCCGACCGAAACTAGCGTGTCGCTGACGAGATGAATAAACGTGCCGTGCAAATTGAGATCGTGGGCGTGATCGCCCGCAAATAAGTAGGCGGAGATCCCGTTGACCACAACCCCAATCGCAGCCACCCACGACACCATTTCGCCGTCGACGATGCCGGGAGCAAACACTCGATGCAGCGCTTCAAGCGCGAGTGCGCCGGTTGCAAAAAGGAGTAACGCCGCATTGAAGATCGCCGCATAAATCGTGGCGCTCCGCAGGCCAAACGTGAAGCGGCGCGTCGCCGGGCGACGCGCGCACCAAATGCCCACCCATGCCACCAACAAACCGGCCACATCGGCAAAATTATGCAGCGCATCGGCGAGCAGGGCAGCGGAACTGGCGAGCAAGCCGAACGCAATCTCACCGGCGGTAAACGCCAGGTTTAAACCGACGGCGATAGCAAATCGGCGATCGTTGTGCAGTGGATGAGCCGGCGAGTGTATGTGCATCACGATTGGGAGCGTAGCGCACGGAAGCGGATCTGAATAGCGCGCATCGAGAACGTGCAGGCGCATCATCCCGCGCCACGGTACGTTCGATTCTGCTTGCGCGATGGGCCAGGTGTCCAGGCATAATCAAGACCATCCGCGGCAACCGAGTGAGGATAGGAATGGCGAAGGTTAAGTTCGGCATGTTCGATTGGATCGATCAGGCCACGACCTCGATTCAAACCCTCTACGCGAACCGACTCGCCCTCGCGCAAGCCGCGGACAAAGCCGGCTTCTTTGCGTATCACTTGGCCGAGCATCACGGCACACCCTTGGGGATGGCGCCCTCGCCAGCGTTGTTTCTGACCGCCGTGGCAAGCTGTACGCAACGGATCCGGCTCGGCCCACTAGCCTATTTATTACCCCTGTATAACCCCCTTCGCTTAATTGAAGAAGTCTGCATGCTCGACCAGTTATCAGGCGGGCGCTTGGAGCTCGGGATCAGCCGGGGCGTGTCACCATACGAAATCGGCTGTTTCGATATCGACGCCAATGACACGCGCGATATTTTTACCGAGACCGTCGAGATCTTTCGCGCCGGGATGTTGAATGACAGTTTGAATCACGCGGGTAAGTATTATCGATATCGCGAAGTGCCGATGACGATCAAACCCCTGCAGCGTCCGTATCCACCGCTGTGGTATCCCACGCATAACCCGACCAGCGTCGAATACGCGGCACGCCATGGTTATCACTTCGTGAGTCTCGGGCCCATCACTCTGCTCCGTGAACTGACCGATCACTATCGCGCGGTGTGGAACACCCATCGCCACGATCCGGATCGCATCAATGGTCATGTGGCCGAGCCGATTCTGGGGACCATGCGCCAGATTTTTATCGCCGACACCGATGACGAAGCGATGGCGATAGCCCGCGCCGCGTACCGCGACTGGAATCGCTCAATTACCTGGCTGTGGCATCGCCACCAGGACCACGCCGTCGATGGATTGTTTGACTGGGACACGGGCATTCTTGGCGAAACCATCCTCATTGGTTCGCCGCGCACGGTACGCGAGAAAATTGAACGCCTGATCGCTGAGAGCGGCTGCAACTATGTCATCGGCGCGTTTGCGTGGGGGACGCTGACGCAGGCGCAGAGTCTGCGTTCGTTGGAATTGTTCGCGACTCAAGTGATGCCCGGTTTTTGACCTTGCACAAGCTAGCTTAGAGTGCGGCAGTGTTAACTCGCGAGCGCTATCGGAAGGCACACCCGGACTCGCAGCCGGCGTATAACTACCCACCGTACGCCTCGACTCACGCACGCGCACCGCGCGAAGCGCTGATCGAGATCCCGCAAGGCATCACGGAGACCACTGGCCCGCAGTTTCGCCAGGTGCAATTAGGTTCAAGCGACAGCGATCTCACCACGCAGGCGGGCGGCGCGGCGCACGGCGAGCGGATTATCGTCACCGGACGGGTGCTCGATGAAACAGGGCGTCCGATTCCGCACATGCTGATTGAATTGTGGCAGGCGAATGCGGCGGGTCGCTACCGACATCCCGCTGATCAACATGCGGCGCCGCTCGATCCTAATTTCATCGGCGCCGGGCGCGTGCGGACGGATGCACGAGGTTACTATCGATTCCTGACGATTAGACCCGGGGCCTATCCGTGGCGGAATCATCCCAACGCCTGGCGTCCCGCGCATCTGCATTTTTCGTTGTTTGGGCCGTGCTGTTTAACGCGTCTAGTGACCCAGATGTATTTCCCAGGCGATCCACTGCTGGCCTTCGATCCGATCTTCAACAGCATCGCGGACGTCAACGCGCGGCAACGCTTGGTGGCCGAGTTTGCGTGGGAGGTCACGCAACCGGAGTTCGCGCTTGGGTTTCGTTTTGATCTCGTGTTGCGCGGGCCGCGCGAAACGCCGTCTACGCCCGACTGATGACCCTGCTGCGCACCCCGTCGCAAACTATTGGCCCGTTTTCATCCATCGGATTTGATTGGTTGAATGGGTCAGCGACCGTTGTCGCGGACCGTTCCGTGGAGCTCCTTACCATTGAGGGACGCATCCATGACGGTGACGGCCAGCCCGTCACCGACGCGGTGCTCGAATTTTGGCAGGCCGATTCCGACGGCCGGTATCGCGAAGGCTTTACGCGAATCGTCGCCAATGCCGAGGGCCGCTTTCAGCTTCTGACGCCGAA
>JAYUEZ010000567.1:0-8055 GCA_043738965.1 Gammaproteobacteria bacterium | reverse complement strand
TGGTCGATCTCGTGGCGCCGATCGCACGCGTGGTCGGCGCGTCGATTGAACGGGTCTCGATGCTCGAAGAAATCAAAAATAAAAACTCGTGGCTGCGCGAGCGGAATCGGCGATTGAACGATCAGCAAAGCCGCATCGCCGGCCTGCAGGCCGAAACCGAAGAGGCGTTCCAGCTTTCGATTAAACTCCTGGCGCGAGCTTCGGAAATCCACGACGAGGAAACCGGCGAACACATCGTACGAGTCAACGAATACAGTTACTACATCGCAAAAAAATTGGGCATGGCTGACGCTTGGTGCGACGAAATTCGCTACAGTGCGCAACTTCACGACGTTGGCAAAATGAGCGTCGATTCAGCCGTTTTAAAGAAAAAAGGAGCACTTGAGGCTGCCGAACGCACTGAGATGAATCGGCATACAGTTTACGGCTATCGCATCCTGGCGGCGTCACCGCGCTTAAAAATGGGCGCGGATATCGCACTCAATCATCACGAAAAATGGGACGGTACTGGCTATCCAAACGCCGTGCAGGGTGATGCGATTCCGCTCGCCGCGCGCATCGTGCAACTCGCGGACATCTACGACGCGTTGCGGTCGGAGCGTCCGTACAAGCCGGCTTTCACCCACGCGAGGGCGGTAAGCATCATCACCGAGGGCGATGATCGCATCGACCCGCGAGCTCATTTCGATCCCGCACTAATCGCACTCTTCGCCGACGCACATGCCGAGTTCGCGCGGATTTGGGATCGATTGCACGATTAGATAAGCGCCCCGTCAATCTATGTAAAGTCCAAGCCGGTAGCGGGGTGCGCGCTCCGTTACCGACGAATACGTCTGGATTAGAGCGCTCATTTAAGTTGCGACTATTTTGGTTTTGTGTTGTTCGGCCAAGGCCTCGACCGCGCGCTGGCGGATTTGTTGGATCATCGACGCGAGCCCGTTGCTGCGTGTCGGCGATAAATGATCATCCAACTGAATTTTGCGAATGAAGTCAGGCGGCGTCGCCAAAATATCGGCCGGCCGCCGATCAGAATAGACGCGGACCAAGAGCGCGATTAGGCCCGCGACAATCGCCGAGTCACTGGTCGCCGCGATATGCATGAGCCCGTCCTTCATCTCCGTCACTATCCACACCTGCGATTGGCAACCCTTAAGCCGATATTCCTCAATTTGACAAGCTGCCGGGAACGGCGGCGCCTGCCGGCCTAAATCGATGATGTATTGATAGCGATCTGACCAATCTTCTAGCAATTCGAATGTTTCGACGATCTCGTCTTGGGCAGCGACTAAAGCCGCGGCGGACGTGACATTGGCATCAGTTGGCATAGTGCTCCTCAGTCGACTCGCCACTGCGTACCTTGGGGGCCATCTTGAATCGACACGCCGAGTGCGGCGATTTCGCTCCGCACCCGATCCGCCGTGGCCCAATCCTTGGCCGCCCGGGCCGCATTGCGTTCGGCGATCAGGCCTTCGACGCGCACCGCATCGATTGCGCCAGCTGACGCTTGTGAAAACCACGCGGCCGGGGTTTGCTGGAGCAATCCCAATTCCGCGCCACCCGCCAAGAGCGCCGCCTTACAGTGGCGCAGCGTTGCCTCGTCCGTCGCGGTATTCGCCAGGGACGCTTGCTCCATTAGCACCGCAATCGCAAGCGACGTATTTAAGTCGTCATCCATCGCGGCGTAAAACTTCGATGGCGCCGACGTAGGCCCCACCTCAACCTCGAAAGGTTCTAGTCGCTGGAGCGCACCATAGAGACGCGTGAGCTGCGATTTCGCTTGCTCCACCAGTTCATCGCTCCAACTCAGCGGCTCGCGATAGCGCCCTCGGATTAGCGCCAGGCGCAAGGCTTCGCCGGGAAAGCGTTGCACTAAATTTTGGACCAACAACACATTGCCGAGAGATTTCGACATCTTTTCGCTGTCCACTTCGACAAAACCGTTATGCACCCAGTAGCGGCAGAACGGCGCGCCGTCATGCGCGCACACGCTCTGCGCAATTTCATTTTCGTGATGCGGAAACTTGAGATCGTTGCCGCCGCCATGGATATCAATGGTCTGCCCCAAATGACGCTCGATCATCGCTGAACATTCGATATGCCAGCCCGGCCGGCCACGCCCCCACGGACTGTCCCAGCCCGGCAGATCGGGCGTCGACGGTTTCCATAGCACGAAATCGCCGGGATCGCGTTTGAACGGCGCCACTTCGACGCGCGCGCCGGCGATCATTTCATCCCGCGTGCGCCCCGATAATTGGCCGTATGCCGGAAAGCAGGTGACATCGAACAATACATGACCGGCGGCGACATAGGCCTTACCTACTCGAAGTAAGGTCTCGATCATCGCGATGATGGTGTCGATATGGTCGGTGGCGCGTGGTTCGATGACTGGCGGCAAGACGCCGAGCGCCGCTACATCGCGGTGATAGATCTCGGTATACCGCGCCGCGATCGCCGCAATGGGCAGATCAGCCTCTTTTGCCGCCTGATTTATCTTGTCGTCGACATCGGTGATATTGCGGGCATACACCACATTCGGATAGTGCCGCATGAGCACTCGATACAGCACGTCATAGACCACCGCCGCGCGTGCGTTGCCGATATGCGGTGGGTTGTACACCGTCGGCCCACAGGCATAGAGCGTAATGCGCGCGGAATCGAGCGGGACAAATTCTTCTTTGCGGCGACCGAGTGAGTTGTACAGATAAAGTGGCATCGCGGGCACGAATAAAGCGAATGACAGCGGATGGAAGTGTACCCGGAAACCGGCGCGCTCGTTGCAGCGGCGTCGAAAATAGTCGAGGCTATGCGCGCTCGATCATCAGGTCGCGCGTCAGTATTTTTGAATCGTTACAGCACACAGGAGGTTTATGTCATGCAGGTTGCTAAGTTCCTGCGGTTGCCGGGTTGCGCGTTTGCGTTGGCCCTTGCGACCACTCCCGCCATTGCCGCGGATTACACCATCGATTTAAGTCATTCCTTCATCCAATTTCGGATTTCGCATCTCGGCTACAGCATACTTAACGGGCGCTTCAATGATTTCGCGGGAACCCTGCAGTGGGACAAGGCGAAACCAGCCGCTTCGAACATCGCGCTGACCGTCAAGACCGCGAGCATCGATTCCAATTGGGCTGAGCGGGATAAACACATTCGTAGTAAGGATTTTCTCGAAGTCGAAAAATTTCCTGAAGCCACCTTCAAAAGCACGAAATTCACCGGCGATGCGACCGCCGGCAAGCTCGAAGGGGAGCTGACGCTGCACGGCGTCACTAAACCCATCACGCTTGACGTCAAAGCGGTCGGCGAAGGCGACGATCCGTGGGGTGGTTATCGCGCGGGATTCACCGGCACCACCACATTGAAACGCAGTGATTTCGGGATCAGCTACAACCTGGGACCAAGCGCCGAAACCATGCAGTTCGACTTGTTTGTCGAAGGGATCAAGAAGAAATAAGACGGTCGGGCGCTATAACATGCGCTTTAAAATGTCGTCCCTATCAATGAAATGATGCTTGAGTGCGGCCGCCGCATGGCCGGCGGCCAGCACTCCCACGCCGTAAGCAGCCCAGAAATGCACGCGGATCGCGATGTCCCGTAGAGCATCACTTACCGGCAATAACGCCGGAATCTCAAACCAGTTAAAAATCCCGACCACTTTACCCGCTGAAGTGGATACCACATACCCGCTGATTGGGATCACCAGCATCAGCAAGATCAGCAAATGATGCATGCCCGTCGCGGCGCTCCGCTGCCAAGCGCTCAAGGAGGCCGGATACGCCGGCGCGATTGAACTCGCCTTCCAGCCGACAAAGACCACTGCCAGCGCCAGCACCGTGATTCCGAGCGCCTTGTGCCATGCCAGCGCGGCGTTATACCAGCGATCAAAATACGTCAGTCCGACCATGTAGTAGCCGATCCCGATCAAGCTCAGGATCAACATGGCTAGCAGCCAATGCAGCGTTTTGGTGACGAGCCCATAGCGCTCGGATGAGTTTCGCAACATGAGGTGCCTCGCGGTTAGCTCGCGCGCAGTCTCAATAACGGTAGTGCGACGATTTGTACGGTCCCGCCAGCGGTACACCCAGATATTCCGCTTGGTCTTTAGTTAACACCTCAAGCTCGACGCCGATCTTCTTCAGGTGCAAACGCGCGACTTTCTCATCCAGCAACTTAGGCAGGGTATAAACGCCGACAGGATAGTGCTTCGCGGTCCCATAGAGTTCGATCTGCGCGATGGTTTGGTTGGTGAAGCTATTCGACATGACAAAACTCGGGTGACCAGTCGCACATCCCAAATTTACCAGCCGGCCTTCGGCTAGCAGAATAATACTGCGCTTGCTCGGAAATTCCACGCGATGCACTTGCTGCTTGATATCGTGCCATTGGTACTTACGCAGCTTTTCAACTTGAATCTCGCTATCGAAATGCCCGATGTTGCAGACAATCGCGAGATCCTTCATCTGCTTCATGTGTCGCTCAGTGATCACGTCACAGCAGCCGGTCGTCGTCACGAACAGATCCCCGATCTTGCAGGCGTCATCCATGGCCATGACTTGGTAGCCTTCCATCGCAGCTTGCAAGGCGCAGATCGGATCGATTTCGGTCACGATCACGCGCGCGCCCTGCCCGCGCAGTGACTGGCATGAGCCTTTGCCAACATCGCCGTAGCCGGCGACCACCGCGACCTTGCCCGAGAGCATGACGTCGGTCGCGCGATTGATGGCATCGACCAACGAATGGCGGCAGCCATAGAGGTTATCGAATTTCGATTTAGTCACCGAATCGTTGACATTCATCGCCGGGAATAACAGCTCGCCGCGTTCGTGCATTTGATACAGCCGATGCACGCCGGTGGTCGTTTCCTCGGTGACGCCGCGAATACCCGGGGCGATGCGATGAAAGCGCTTGGGGTCGCGCTTGAGTGACTTTTTGAGCTGTGCGTAGAGCGCTTCTTCTTCAGGATTCTTCGGATTATTGAGCACTTTGGGATTGGTTTCAGCCTTGTAGCCTAAATGCACGAACAAGGTCGCATCCCCGCCATCATCTAAAATCATGTTCGGTCCACGACCGTTACCCCAATCCAAAATACGATCGGTGTAATCCCAATATTCTTCCAGCGTCTCGCCTTTGTAGGCGAACACCGGGGTACCGGTCTTGGCGATCGCGGCCGCGGCATGATCTTGTGTCGAGAAGATGTTACAGCTCGCCCAGCGTACTTTGGCACCGAGAATTTGCAGCGTTTCGATCAACACCGCAGTCTGAATGGTCATGTGTAGCGAGCCGGTGATCAACGCGCCCTTCAGCGGTTTTGACTTGCCGTATTCGTCGCGCATTGCCAGTAAGCCTGGCATTTCCTGTTCCGCGAGTTCGAGCTCGATGCGCCCGGAGTCGGCGAGCGCAATATCTTTCACTACGTAGTCGGGGGTGCTTTTCACCAGGGCGGAGACTTTTTTCATGCTGATCTTTAATCCTTCGATTGGATAATCTTCGGCGCCTAGGCGACGGCACGTTTCAGCGCGTCAACGAGATCGGTTCGTTCCCAGGAAAACCCACCGTCGGCCTCGGCCTTGCGCCCGAAATGGCCGTAGGCCGCCGTGCGCGCGTAAATGGGCCGATTCAATTTCAGATGGGTTCGGATCCCACGCGGCGTGAGGCTCATCACCTCGCCTAAGGCGATCTCGAGCTTGGCCGCATCTACTTTCCCGGTGCCGTGCAGATCGACATACAGAGACAGCGGTTTGGCGACCCCGATCGCGTATGACAATTGAATGGTGCAGCGCGCGGCCAAGCCGGCGGCGACGACATTTTTCGCCAAATAACGCGCCGCATAGGCCGCCGAGCGATCGACCTTCGAAGGATCTTTCCCCGAAAACGCGCCACCGCCATGCGGCGCAGCGCCGCCATAGGTATCGACAATAATTTTGCGACCCGTCAATCCGCAGTCGCCGTCCGGCCCACCGATGACAAAGGCGCCAGTTGGATTGACATGCCAGACCGTGTCCTTGGTGATCCAGCCATCGGGTAGCGCCTGGCGCGCATACGGTTCGACGATGGAGCGCACATCATGCGAACTCATTTTGGCGTCGAGGTGCTGCGTGGACACAACGATTTGCGTGGCACCCACGGGTTTGCCGTTTTCGTAGCGAACCGTTACCTGGCTTTTCGCATCCGGACCTAACAACTGGGTCTCGCCAGTTTTGCGGGCAGTGGCGAGCAATTGCAGGATGCGGTGGGAGTAATACAGCGGCGCAGGCATTAGGTCTTCGGTTTCGGTGCACGCGTAACCAAACATAATCCCTTGGTCGCCAGCGCCTTCATCCTTATCGCCACCGGCGTCGACGCCCTGCGCGATATCCGCGGACTGCGCATGCAACAACACTTCGATCCGGGCACGCTCCCAATGGAAGCCGTCTTGTTCGTAACCGATGTCTTTAATTGCCATGCGCGCGAGATGCGCGACTAGATCCGGCGTGATGGTGTTGGGGCCCCGAGTTTCGCCGGCGATGACCACCCGATTAGTGGTCGCCAAGGTTTCGCACGCGACTCGGATCTGTCCGAGGTCGAGCCCCGCTGTCGCGGCTTCGCGAAAATAAACATCGACGACTTCATCAGAAATTCGGTCGCAAACTTTGTCTGGATGGCCTTCAGAGACCGACTCGCTGGTAAATAGGTAAGACGATCGCACGCGTGGTGTCCTCCGTAATTGCTATGCCGAGACTCATGGTCTGCGGGGGCCGGATTATGCCGGATTTTTGCTACTGGGGCTGTAACTTGCCACCTGATTCGCGAACTAAGCACCACTAAAGCAGCAGAACCAACTTTCCCATATGGGCGCTTGATTCCATCAGCACATGCGCGGCCCGCGCCTCGGCCAGTGGGAAGGTACGAAACACATGACTATGCAGTTTGCCGCTAGCCAGTAGCGGCCACACCTCGGCCTCGACGGCGCGGGCGATCGCGGCCTTTTGCTCCACCGACTGCGGGCGCAGCGTCGAACCCGTGATGGTCAGGCGCTTCAATAGCAGCGGTCCAAAGTTAACTTCGGCGCGCGGCCCTTTGAGAAACGCGATCATTGCGTAGCGCCCATCCGCGCACAGCACCCCGAGGTTCTTTTCGACGTAAGGCCCGCAGACCATGTCGAGCACTACGTTGACGCCGCGCCCCGCGGTGGCCTCTTTAACCATCGCTACCCAATCTTCAGTTTGATAGTTGATAGCGTGATCAGCGCCCAGATCCAAACAATAGGTCTGTTTTGCCGCGTTGCCGACCGTGGTGATGACCGTCGCGCCGTGGGCTTTGGCGAGCTGAATCGCGGTGGTCCCAATACCGCTGCTACCCCCATGAATCAGGCAGGTTTCGCCAGCCGCAAGGCCGGCTCGGGTAAATAAGTTGTACTGCACGGTGAACACGGTTTCCGGCAAGGTCGCCGCCTCCGCCGCCGATAAGCCGACTGGCCAAGGCAAGCAATGCTCGGCCGCCACGCGACAGAATTCCGCATAGCCGCCGCCATGCGTTAGGGCTACTACCTTGTTACCGACCTGCCAGCGCGTAACGCCAGCCCCGAGTGCGACCACTTCTCCCGCAATTTCGAGACCCGGTAACGGACTCGCATCGGGCGGCACCGCATAGTGCCCCGCGCGTTGCAAACAATCCGGTCGATTGACGCCAGCGGCGGCCACCTTGATCACGACCTCCCCTTCGCGGGGTTGTGGTGTATCGACTTCAGTCAAGCGCAGTACTTCCGGACCGCCGGGTTCCTTGATCTCGATGGCACGCATACGCGGTGGCAAATTCATGGGTGGGTTCCTTCGGGCTTGATGCGGATTTGGGTTGCCGCTTGGAAAACGAGCACGCGGTCTCTAAACTCGCCGCGCAGTATAACAACCTCACTTCGTTGGTTCGCCCTATGTCGACTTCACGTCACGTCCGTTTGCTCATTCTAGGTTCGGGCCCAGCGGGTTACACCGCCGCGGTGTATGCCGCACGCGCCGCGCTCAATCCAGTGTTGATCACCGGTCTCGAACTCGGTGGACAAATGACCACGACCACCGACGTCGA
>JAYUEZ010000566.1:0-21229 GCA_043738965.1 Gammaproteobacteria bacterium | reverse complement strand
TTGACGGGCGCGCCCTCGAATATCGCAGCGTAGTGGGCGACGCCGCGCTTCCGACCTTGGTGTTGCTCCATGAGGGCTTGGGTTGCGTCGCGCTCTGGCGCGATTTCCCTGAGCATTTAGCGGCAATCACCGGCTGCGCGATATTCGCCTATTCGCGATTTGGCTACGGCGGATCGGCTAGCGAACCGACGCCGTGGCCGCTCGATTACATGCAGCGCCACGGGCGCTTTACGTTGCCCGCGGTGTTAGACGCCGCCGGGATTGGCCCGTGTATTTTGGTCGGCCATAGCGATGGCGCATCGATCGCCTTGGTGAACGCCGGTGCGGTTCGCGATCCACGAGTGCAGGGTGTGATTGCGCTAGCGCCCCATGTCTTCACTGAAACTCACGGACTCGACAGTATTCGTGCCGCGCGGAGCGCCTTTACCGCGGGCGATTTACGCCCGCGATTGGCCAAGCACCATGGAGTGAATGTGGCGTGTGCTTTCTTCGGCTGGTGCGATTCGTGGCTCCATCCAGATTTTGAATTCTGGAATATTGAAGGCTACCTTCAGGGCATCCAGGTCCCGGTCATGTTGATTCAAGGAGTGGACGATCAATATGGGACACGCGAGCAGTTGCGCCGAATCGAGCGGCAGGTCGTGGCCCCTGTCGAAATTCATCTATTGACGGCGTGTCAGCATGCACCGCATTTTGAGCAGGGTGCGCAGACCTTGGAATTGATGCGAGAATTTGTGATGCGTAACAGTAAGCCGCCGCACTTCCGACTACCCGGATAGCGAGATCGCTATCCGGGTAAATCTGCCTGACCTTATGTTTTTCGGACCAGCGTATTGGGAACCGAAGGCATCGCGCTATTCCGTGTGCTCAGGCTACTGTGGTGGTGGCTGACTTCCAAGCACCAACTACGTGAAGCAGTACCGATTTTCGCGAACTGGCCGGATGTGAAGTCTATATCGCGCACGTCATTGTCGTTGAGGCACGGGCGGTTGTCGGATAGGCGCAAGGCGCCGCGAGCGTCCCCGCCAACCGCCTGATGGCGCTCAGCGTTTAGAGCGCTTACTCAGCTTATTTCGTATTGATCCGGCTCGAACTTCCGCGTCCGCCACCAATATTCGACGGTGTATCCCGGCCACATGGTGTAACTATTGCCGTCGGCGCTTAAGTACCAACTCTTGCAACCTGACAGCCACGTGGTGCCGCGTAAGCGTTGTTGGATTTCGGTCGAGAATTGTTGTTGAACTGCCGGCTTCAAGGCCGCGCATTGTCGACCTTCGCGCGTTAGGCGCTTTAAACATTCGATGACGTAATGCACTTGGGCCTCGATCATGAAGATGATCGAATTGTGGCCGAGCCCGGTGTTAGGACCGACCAACAGAAACAGATTCGGAAACTCGGCCAGCGTGATCCCTAGATAGGTACTTGCGCCGGTCCGCCAGACCTCCGATAGCTCGCGATTATCGGCGCTGTAGATGCGCATCGGCGTTAGGAATTCAGTCGCGCGAAATCCGGTGCCGTAAATAATCGCGTCGACCGTTATCTCGCGGCCCTGTTGGGTGCGGACGCCAGTGGGTGTGATCTCCGTGATGGCGTCGGTTACGACTTCAACATTCGCTCGATTCAGACTTGGGTAATAATCGTCCGAGATCAACGCACGTTTGCACCCGATGCGATAATTCGGTGCGAGTTTCTCGCGCAATGCCGCGTCGGCAATCTGCTTTTTGAGAAACCATCGGCCGACGCCTTCAAAAAATCGCCGCGTGTGACCGTCGTTCAATACCGCGACGCCAAAATGCTCCAAGCGCCAATACAATAGTTTTCGATGCAGCCACAGCCATGGCTTGCACCAACGAAAGAACAGCTTCTCCCACGCGCGATAAGCACGATCCATCCGCGGCAAGACCCACGGTGGCGTACGTTGAAAAAGTGTGAGCTCTGCGACCTGGGTCGCGATGTTCGGCACGATTTGGATTGCGCTGGCACCGGTGCCGATTACGGCGACCCGCTTACCCGCTAGCGCATAGTCGTGATCCCAGTGACTCGAATGGAACGCCTTACCGGTAAAGGTCTCGCGCCCGACGATATTCGGGAGTTCGGGTTTATTCAAGGGCCCGGTGCCACTTACCACCACGTGGAAATGTTCCTCGGCGCCGGCACGCGTGCGCAGACTCCACATTTTTGTGGTGCCGTGGAAGCGGAGTTCGGTGATTTCGGTATTGAATCGAATCTGCGATCGCAAGCCGTATTTATCCACGCAATGTTGCAAATACCGTGCGATCTCGATCCACGGCGAGAACGCGCGCGACCAGTTGGGATTCATTTCGAACGAATAAGAATAAAGGTGTGACGGTACATCACAGGCACAACCTGGGTAGGTATTGTCACGCCAAGTCCCGCCCAAATCCGCCGCGCGTTCGAACACGGTGACATTCGAATAACCCGCGGCCTTGAGTTTGATCGCCATACAGAGGCCGGAGAATCCGGCCCCGATAATAGCGATTCGAAAGGGCGAGTTCATGGGAGATCGATCACCACATTGCCCAGCAGTGTGCCGCTTTCGACGGCTTCATGGGCCGCCACGGTGTCCGCCAATGCGAAGCGCGCGGCGATATTGTGCTGGAGTTGTCCAGCCCGCAGCAGATCACCCAGTTCACTTTCGGCGTGTGTGCGTTCGCCTGGCGTTAGGTGATACACCATAAAGAAGCGATAACGAATGTTTTTTATGATCGACGGCGCAAAGGGCACCGAGATATCGGGTTTACTCGAGCCGTAGACGACAATATCGCCCTCAGGTTTTAAGACCGTGTGGTCCACGGTGATGTTCGTACTCAAGTCGACTTCGAGCACTCGGTCCACGCCGTCGCAGAGCGCCCGGATGCGCGCCGGGACATCTTCCGTGCGGTAATTAATGATCTCGTCGGCACCGGCCGCGCGCGCGAGATCGGCCTTGGCTGGACCGCTCACCGTGGTAATCACCTTGGCGGCGCCATAATGCTTCGCCAATTGGATTGCATAGTGCCCTACCGCGCCGGCGCCGCCCGGGACCAACACGTTTTTACCGCGCACACCGCCATCCATTCGCACCGCATGTAACGCGGTCAAGGCCGGGATCCCCAAACAGGCGCCGGCGGCGAAATCGACCGTATCGGGCAGGGTCACCGCCTGCGCGGTGGGCAGCACGATAAACTCCGCCGCGGTCCCATCCGCGCGACCCCAACAACCATTCCAGATCCAAACCCGTTCGCCTAGGCGCGACGGCGCGACGCCACTGCCGATTTCATCGATGACACCAGCTCCGTCGCTATGCGGCACCATACGGGGAAAGGGCAGCACCTTACTCCGCATGCCAGAGCGGGTTTTGACATCAGAGGGGTTCACGCCAGACGTCATCAGGCGTACGCGAACTTCGCCGGGTCCGGGGTGCGGGGTCGGTAGTTCGACCGTCTGCAATACCTCACGAGCAGGACCGACTCGGGTGTAGCTAATGGCACGCATGTGAACTCTCTCTTTAATTTAGTGGTAAACAGTTCGCGTTGGCGGACAAGCGATATGAGGCGTAGCAGGTCCAATGCGCATCGCTGACCTGTCGGGAGCGGTAGGTAGGCGAGTTGAAAACCGTCGGCCGTAGGGACGCGGCCGTCGAGCGTCCAGGGATGGATTTACAGCGTGTTTTCAACGCGCTTGCCTACCGATCGAGTGCATCGGGGCGTAATCGAATTCACATCGTCGCTTATTCTGTCGGCCCATTGTTCGCAATTTTCCACATGTAAAGCGCTAGAAACGAACGATGTGGTGCAAACAGTTCGGCGGCGCTGGTGACTGTGTGGTGCGCATGGTCACGCACAAATCCATCGAAGGTTTTGCGTACCGCGAGATCTCCCAATGGCCAAATATCCGTCTCATGAAAGTAGAACATCGATACCATGTCGGCGGTCCACGGGCCGATCCCCCACAGCGCGGTCAACGCTTCACTGCGCGCCACCGGGTCGAGGCGTTCTAATTGGCGCGCATCGAGTCGCCCGTCGAGTTCGGCACTCCGCAGGGCGATTAAGGCTTTCACCTTGTTGTTGGATAGCCCGCATTCGCGTAATTGAATGGCGCTACGTTCGACACAAAATTCGAGCACTCGCGGCGCGCGCGCCGCCGCGGCTTCAACCCGGGTCCAGATCGAGCGCGCGGCAAGCGTTGAAAGTTGCTGTCCAACCACAATCCGCGCGAGATGCACGCCCAAATCGCGAGTTTTCCGCCGCTCATAACCGAGCGGGCCAATCGTCTTCATCGCATCCGCCAGCGGACGCGAAAATTGGCGGGCGATAGTGAGGAATTCGCGATGACGCTCGGCGGTGAGTTGGCGCATGGAGGAGTTTAGCTCGCGTGAGGAACGCGGATGATAGCAGGCGCCTAGGCGAGTGCTTCAACTAGCGGCCAAAGCCGGTAGAATAGCGTTGAACCCCACCGTTCGGTGGGCGCAGGTCTTAAGCGAGAGGAGTCGACGACATGGGCTGGCAAAAGAAAGTCCTGCGGGTGAACCTAACGGCAGGCACCTGCACACACGAACCCCTGAACATGGAATGGGCCCAACAATACTTGGGGTCCCGCGGTCTCGCCACGAAATATCTGATGGCGGAAATCGATCCGAAAGTTGACCCACTGTCGCCGGCCAACAAACTCATTATCGCGACCGGGCCGCTAACCGGCACCATGGCCTCGACCGGCGGACGCTGGACGGCGGTGACCAAAGGCGCACTGACCGGTGCCATAGCCAGTTCGAACTCCGGTGGTCAATTCGGTGGCGAGCTTAAGATGGCAGGTTATGACCTCGTCATCCTCGAGGGTCGCGCACCGAAGCCCGTGTATCTCTATATCCAAGACGATAAAGCCGAGCTGTTGCCGGCGGATGATCTATGGGGCAAGTCGGTGTGGGAAATCGAACCCGCGATCAAACATTCGCATAACGATCCCTTGATTCGCGTGGCCTCGATTGGACAAGCAGGCGAATATGGTTGTCGTTATGCTTGCATCGTCAATGATCTCCACCGTGCAGCCGGGCGCTCCGGGGTCGGCACCGTGATGGGATCAAAGCAATTAAAAGCGATTGCAGTGCGTGGCACCAAGGGCGTTAAGCCCCACAACCCCGAAAAGTTTTTCGCCGCGGTCAAAATTGCCACTGAAGCGCTGGCCAAAAACAAAGGTCGCAAAGGGATGACGTCGGACGGCACTATCGCGATGATGGATGTCACCGGCGCGTTCGGGGCGCTGCCCACGCGCAACAATCAGCAGGTGCAATTCGAAGGTTCCGGCAAACTCAACGCCAAAGCGATGAAGGCGCCGAACGCGAATGGCCACGTCAACTTGATCCAGAACGGCGCGTGTTTCTCGTGCACGATTGGCTGCGGCCGGATCTCGCATATCGATCCGACGCATTTTTCGGTCAAGGATAAACCGCGGTATCAAAAAGCGTCGGGCGGCTTGGAATATGAAACCGCGTACGCCTTGGGCTCGGCGGTTGGCGTCGACGATATGGATGCGGCGACTTACGCCGGGTTCCTGTGTAACGAGTACGGGATGGATCCTATTTCGTTCGGTGGCACGCTGGCCGCCGCCATGGAGCTCTACCAAGTCGGTGCGATTACTAAAGAACACACCGGCGGCATTGACCTATCCTTTGGCAACGCCGAGGCCTTGTGCCAACTCGCCGAGCTCACTGGCAAAGGCGAAGGCTTCGGTCGCGACCTTGGACTCGGTTCCAAACTTTTAACCGCGAAATACGGTCGGCCGGAATTGTCGATGGCGGTTAAAGGCCAAGAGTTCGCGGCTTACGATGGTCGCGCGATGCAGGGCATGGGTCTCGGTTACGCGACCAGCAATCGCGGCGCCTGTCATTTACGCGCGAACCCCTATGCCTCCG
This sequence comes from Gammaproteobacteria bacterium, assembly GCA_043738965.1. Classification (GTDB taxonomy): domain Bacteria; phylum Pseudomonadota; class Gammaproteobacteria; genus CAIKBL01. The sequence continues at coordinate 15,321 of JAYUEZ010000566.1, read as the reverse complement.
ACTTCACGACCACGGAAACCGCTGAGAAGCCGCAAGTAGTGCGCACCACGCAAGATTTAATCTCGGCTATCGATGCGACTGGTCTGTGCCTGTTCACCGCGCATTCGGGCGCGACGCCAGAGCACTATGCGGCGCAAATCGACGGTGCCTGCGAAGGCGGTTGGGACGTTGAGCGCTTGACCAAAACCGGCGAGCGGATTTGGAACCTCGAGCGCCAGTTCAACTTGGCCGCCGGTTTTACCGCGAAGGACGATACCTTACCTAAACGGATCCTTGAGGAACCCGCGCCGAGTGGCGTTGCGAAAGGGTTGGTCAGTAAACTCAAGGAGATGCTGCCCGAGTACTACAAGCAGCGCGGTTGGAGCGAGGACGGCAGACCAACGCGTGAAACGCTTGATCGACTTGGGTTGAATTAGCCGCCAGTCGCTTCGCGCAGTGGAAGCCGTATTCGATGTCGTCGCGTTTTCAATCGACTGCGATGCACATGCGCGTTAACGTCAAATTATTGGGTTGGATGCGTGAATTTCTCGGTGACGGGATCACGCATTTCGATGACCAAGACTTCGATCTCGCCGACGGACAGACCCTAGGTCAGCTAGTGAATCAGCTCGGCTTTCGCACCGAAACCCAGTTCATGGCCATGCAGAACGGTGACCGCGTGCTCGATTCGGCCCTTGATACAACCCCGCTCCACGATGGCGATCAAGTCCTGTTTGTACCACCGCTTAAAGGGGGATAGCCTTTATCGGTGATCACCAATGGGCGCGAGGTACGCGTCACGTATCAACGCTTCGATGTTGTCGCCGGTTAGTGCCTTCAAAAACTCGACCATCTGCATTTTCTCTTCAGCGGTCAGATGCAGCGGTTTGAGTCGCGGATCGCGAGCTTCGTTGGCAATGCCACCGGCATTATAAAATTCGACGACGGCAGATAAGGCTGGCAACGAACCGTCGTGCATGTAGGGCGCGGTTAGCGCGACGTTGCGTAAGCTCGGCGTTCTATAGGCCCATCGATCACGAGGATCTTGTGTGATTTCATAGCGCCCAAGGTCGTTGAGTGGCGCTTCGGTGGCTGCGACTGCGCCGGGTGCCAGCGCTAATTGCGTGCCAGGGCCTACCGGTATCGAGGATTGTGCGCTTAGGCCCATGGAGCGTTGGAAGCCGATGCCCGTGTTGTGAAACGCGTAATCAGTAAATAGCGCCGATGTCGCGCCAATTTGATGACACGTGGCGCAGCCGCCCTTCCCGCGAAATAATTCAAAGCCAGCACGTGCAGCGGCACTAAGCGCCGTCGGGTCATGTCCAAAATACCAACGATCGAATGCGCTGTTCGCGGACACCAAACTGCGTTCGTACGCGGCAAGCGCGGCGCCCAAGGTTTCCATTGTGATCGCAGTGCCCGTAAAAGCTTGTCGAAATTCGTTAGCGTAGTCATCGAGCGCGCGTAGTTTATCGAGCACATAGCCGATTGCCGGATTGCCCATTTCATTGGCGGCCAATAACGGCGACCACACTTGCTGCTCGAGACGCGTCTCGCGACCATCGTGAAATAAGCGCGGAGCAAAGCCGACGTTGTATAGCGCCGGCGCATTGCGCCTGACACTGCGACCTTCTATTCCAACCGGTAGGGCGAGTTCATTGCTGGTAAAACCCTGTTCCGGAATATGGCAACTGGCACAGGCCAGCGTGTTGTTGTGCGATAAGCGTCGATCGAAGAATAGTTGACGGCCGAGCGCGATTACCTTTGCTGAGGACGGCTCGGCGCGAGACGGCAAGCCTAGCGGTACGCGAGTTGGCGGTGTTTCGGCACCGTGACGCGCCGCGAGCGCGCGCGAGCGGGTGGTGTAATCGCCGGTAAGATAGCCGTCTTTATAATCGCCAGGACCATCGAGCAACGGATTCAGCGCACCACGAAAAGCCGGATGCGTTTCGGAGTCGGGAATCGATCCAGCCAGGGTGCGTAAGTCCGCGAGCATGGTATCGACGTGCAAAAAACTTGCGCTGTATTCATTCCGGATCTGCTTGTGCTCATCGATCAAGAACACGCGAAGTTGATGCGAATAAACTTCGCCGCTGGGCTCACGAACAATTTGCTGGCCGTAGGCGTGAAGGAGTGTGGTGAGCCCGTTGGCGGAAGTCGGTACGACAAAATACCACTCGACGCCGGGTTTGCGGAATGGGGTGGCGTAGTGATTAAGCGTGGCGGGCGTGTCGCGCGTGGGGTCAAAACTGATACTGATGAGCCGCACGCGATCACGCAATCCTGGATCGGCGGCCAGCTTCTTCGCCAACTGGCTCATGACAAACGAAGCGAGTGGGCACCCATTCGGATCCGCGCAGTGGGTGTAGATGAAGCTTACGATCACTAAGTGATTGGCGAACAAATCGTGAAGCGAACTTGGCGTCCCGCGATCATCGATGACTTCGCCGTCGGCGGCCGCATGCAGCGTTGGCAGCGCATAGGTGCCCGGGATCGGCGCCGAAAATTTTAATTCGCGATAGCCGGGTGCGAGATCGGCGCTACCTTTAGGCAATTCATGCGCGCCTAGTGACGCCGTGATAGCTAGACCCGCCCAGCACAACGTGCGCAAACACTGAACGGACGCGGCTGACGAGTGCGCCATTACAATTCGATTAACGGGCGCGACGCCCAACCTTGGGAGGTGGCTGTCGGGTGTGCGCATAGCGTCATTGTGGAGCGTGCGGCGCTTAGGACAGCGCCGCACGCGGAACAACGATGAGTCGGCCAGGGATGGCAGGCTCGGAAGAGCGGCGCGCACACCCGACAACCACCTCGCCTCGACCAATGGACGAGCGGCTAATCGGGATCACGCGTCTCGCATCAGTCGACCGTCATCCGATAAGTCTTTATTTGACAGTCGCCAGCGCCGGTGCCGTTGGTGCGAGAACGTTCTTGGCATACAACGCATAAGCACCGGCTGTCATTTGGTGCGGTCGACCGAGTTTTTGCCCCACAAAATTGACACTGAATGATGGCGTCAGCTTCTTACCGTTCCACTGATAGCCCTTCAAGTACTGCAAGTCGCCTTCGGGTCCAGTGGTTTTGTCCCAGTTGGCGAGCAACGACGACGTAAAGTAAACGCGCTTACCGTCCCAACTCTGCGACACCATGTTGAGTTGTTCGCCGATTTTTTGGCTGTAAATCTGCTTCGGCGCGTGTGGATTCGAAATATCAAACAGGCGTGCCAGGCCATCGTTCCAGGTATCGACCCACAGGCGTGTGTCGTCCGCCGAGATCGAAATATCCACCGGCAACGGAATTTTCTTGGCATCGCCAATGTCGGCCACCGCCTGCGCTTGCCAGGCGCCGGCCTGGTCGCGATAGATCAACCAAATTTTCGACGTGAGTGCGGTGGTCGTGAAGCAATAGTCGTGATTGGCGCCCCATGCACAGCGCACCTCGAGCGGCGCGCCGGGTACATCGAAGATTTTCTTCGGTTGGCGCGTGTGTAGGTCCCACACGACGACGGTATTGCCAAAGCGCTTCATCGCTTCCGCGTCGCCCATCATCTTGCCCAGGTTCATCATGTAATTGTTCCAACCGGTGAACGACGAACTGATCATCACGTTCAACCGGGGTTGGGCGCGGATGTCATAGCCATAGCCATCGGCCAGCTTGCCCGACTTGGTGGCGCCCTGCAGATTGTCGTCGGTTGGCATCCAATGCGTGGTGATGTATTCGCCGTCGTTGGTGTATTCCGCCATGCCGCTGCGTCCACCATGATCTTGATTGTTCGACAGCCCCGTGATCAGCATGCGGCCGGGCAGGGCGTAGAAAGTGTGCGGCCCGACCACTCCCTTGGTATCGGCGACGAAGTTATCGATGGTTTTTGCGAGCGTCGGCTTTGCCGGATCGGTGTGCACATCGAAAATGAAAATAGTGCTGGTATCCAAACCACCGGCCCACAGGAACTGTCGATCATCGGTGTACCCAGAGTGGTGCGCTTCATTGCGCCCACCTACTGACAATGAATTGATAACCTTGCCGTAAGTTTTCGAGCGTGAATTGACATCGATGGTTACTAATTTGTCCTGTTCGTCACCGACGCCGGCGACACCCAAGGTCCATACATACATAAAGTCTTCTTGGCCGACAATTTTCGCCATATAGGGCGACATGCACGTTTCGTCAGCGCGCCCGAGTCCGGCGCCAAATATTGAGGCAGCGAGGGTGATGGCCATCAAGCCAGTGCGGACGGACGGTAGTCGCATGAGTTTCTCCCTTGGATCAGCGTGTGTCGCCGAGGATTCTACTCGCGCTTCGCCTGTTAGTGGAATGGCCGCCACATTAGGAGCATTTTCGGCATCAAGGTTAGCGCGGCGAAAATCGCGATCGTCATGGCGAGTGTGGTTAGAAACCCGAATAGGATGCTCGGAATGAAGTTCGAGAGAACCAATATCGAAAAGCCGAAACACACCACCACCGTGGTGTAAAAGCCCGCTTTGCCGATGCTCGAATGGCAGTGGTACATAGTCTTAAGGCCATCGCGGAATTGCGCGTATTCGAGACGATAACGATAGAGGTAATGAATGCAATCCTCGACCGCGATACCCATCGTGAGCGAAGCAATCATAATCGTCATCATGTCGAGCGGAATGCCGAGCCAACCCATGATTCCCAGTACCGATACCGCGGCGACGAAATTCGGAATGACGCCAATAATGGCCGCACGAACATTCCGAAAGAGAAAGCCAAGCGTGATGGCGACGCCGAGAATGGAATAGGCGACCGACTGAATCTGCGAGGAATAAAGACTCTGCAACATGTTGTTATAAAGAACTAACAAGCCAACAACTTCGTATTCGTTTTGCTTGAGCCCAAGGTCGCGGGCTAATCCAATATTGATCTGCTGAATCAGGGCTTGCCGACGCAGTTTCGGCAAGGAATCGAGAATTCGCAGCGAGATCCGCGCTTCATCGCGCTCAATTGAAACATAGGGCAATAGCATCTCGCGCTTAAGTTGGTCCGGCAGGCGTTTATAGATGACGTTCAATTCGAAGGGATCGAATTCGTGGCCCTGATTTAAATCCTCGGCAACTCGCACCAGCGAGGCCAATGACAAAACCTTGCCGACGCCAGGAATTTTTTCGAGGTAGTCGTGAACTTCCTTGATGCGCGCGACTTTTTCAGGCGTAAACCAATAGGACGATTTTTCAGCAGGCTTCGCGTCCGAATATAATTCCTCGATTTCATCTGACGCGGGGTTCGCGTCGGCGGCTTTGGATACTTCGGGCGGCGGAAATTTGAGAATAATTTCGAGTGGAGTGGTGCCGCCTAGCGTCTCGTCGACCTTTTTTAGCCCTTGGTAAATCTCGGTATGCTGCTTGAAATAATTAATGAAACTGTTCTCGACTTGAAGTTTGGCGATCCCGATACCGCCCAGAATCGTGACACCGACGGTCAACGCTATAACCAATGTGCCGTGACGGTCGGTGAATCGTGCGCAAAAGTCGGTGAATCCGAATTTTCCAGAATCAGTGGTCAGGCCAGCGCGCTTTTCCATCAATACCATCATCGCCGGCACCAACGTGAAGACCACGCCATAGACCACCAGCAAGCTCACCGTCATCATCCAACCGAAATCGATAATGGGTTTTATGTTGCTGGTGACCAGCGACGCAAAGCCGATTACCGAAGTTAACGAGGTGTACAGACAGGGTTTTGCCATGTCATGCACCACGCCTTGCACGAGTTCGAACTGCGACCACGTGGGATGTTCGTCTAATAATTCACGGTAGTGAACGATCAAATGGATATTGATTGAGATCGTCAGAATTAAATTAATGGCGATGAAATTCGACGAGATAACGGTTAGGTGCCAGCCGATGTAACCGAGGAGCCCGAGAATAATCACCGTCGAGACCGCGCAGGTGATTACCGGGGTCACCACCCAACGCACTTCGCGAAAAATATAGCCGAGGACGCCCAGGGTTAACACCAACGCGCCGATGCCGAACACGATGATGTCGGATTGGACATAGGAGATCATGTCGTCGGCGATCATCGAAATTCCACCGAGATGGATTTCCGCCTGCGACGAAAATTGGGCAATTAGCGCTCGCAGGCTCTCGATCGTTTCATGGTTGGCAATATCGACCGCGTCTTTGGCCCGTTGGTAGACCGGCTCAATGGTCGCCAGGCGTGCGGTTTCCGTGTCAGTAAGCGCTGTGGTACCCCGCTTAAAGAGCAGATCACCACGTTCGCTCTGCAGTGTACGAAAGTCCGCGCGGTCTTTGAGAATGATCCGGATCGCGGTGGTGGTCGCATCCGGACTCATGACGACATTGCGATAAAGCTGGCTACCGGTCAGTTCTTGGCGCGCACGGTCGAAATTGACATCGGATGATTCGAGGGTGCGGTAATGCGTGGCGACTTCAGACAGTTTGCCGGGCACATTCTTGACCAAGGGCACGTCCAGGACAGTCGTCACGGATTCCACCGCGGATACCGCCTTTAATGCGGCTCGCAGTCGCGCAATAAGCTTGAAACCCTCGGGGTTAAAGATTCCGCCGTGGGGCGTAACGGTGACAAATAGAAAATCGCGGGCGTGATACCGCTGGTTGAGTTCGCGAAAATGCTTAAGGTCTGGATCGTTTTCGAGCAGTAAGGAGTCGGCCGAGGCATCGAGTCTAAAATCCGCCAGACCCGCCCCGAACAACACCAATACCAGACTCAGACACACCAGCACCAGGCGTGGCTGGGCGAGGACGAGGCGATCATAGACGCCAGCGAATAGTAGAATCATGCGGTGAGGTTACGGTCCGATGAGTTATTGTCATTTGCGGTGTAAACCGGAGCGGCGGCTAGCAGCGCACGGGGCCGGCGGCGCATCATAGCTGGAACATAGTCTTATCACTATCCACGCAGGACTAGCCTAGACCTGAGCCTTGGACGTTAGGTGCGAGGTCGGCCTTAGCGCCATGGTCCGCTGGCGTGTCAACGGCCACGGGCCGAAATTTGTTGAAATTATGCGAGGTACGTCGCGTTACCATGCGCAATGCTTTGCCCGGTTCGCGGACTAAGTCACAATTGCCCAACCATCGGACCAGCAAGCCACGGAGCGGCGGCCCAATAAACCGGCACCGCAAGCCTTAAGGAATCGGGACTTGCGTAAACGTACGACTAGGTCTCCCGACGCAATGACCGATCCCGAACCCAACGTGCATGAGACGGATTCCGAGGCCGTGGCGCGTCTGATTCGCAAACGCCAATTCGATCTTGCCTTTGACAATGCCCGCCTTGGACTCCTTCCGCTGTTCTTGTCGGTGTGTTGCTACGCGGTTCTGCTCGGCAATTTTGTGTCGAGTGCGGTGCTCGCGACGTGGTTGGTGGCGATGGTCGGGGCCATCGGCGTCCGCGGCGCGTCATTGGTGGCGTACGCCCGGGCGTCGGACAAAACACATCAGCGCTGGATTTATTGGCACATGGGTACGTTGGGTTTGCTGGGTCTTGCCTACGGCAGCACTGCGCTATTAACCGCGTTGCCGAGTCAGGCGTGGCAAACCGCCGTGATCAACTTATGGTTGGGTGGAATCGCGGTTGCCGTACTCCTGGGGCAAGGTATCGTGTGCCATCTGGGCTTGGCATTCGCCATCCCGGCGTTAGTCCCCTTACTACTCCGGCTATTGAGTAGTGCCGATCCGATCCTCGCGGTGCTCGGCACCGGCAACTTGCTGTTTTATACCTACGTATTCGGCGTGATCACCCGCGCCCAAGCGCATACGCTGGATGAGGTCAAAAATCGAGTGCAAGCGGATTGGCTCGCCGAGCGGCTCGAGGGACAACGTCGTCACAGCGAACAACTGGTCGAGACCTTGACGCGGGAGGTGGCGCGCCGCAAGCGCGCGCAAGAGGCACTCCGCCACGCGCGTAATGTCGCCCGCGAACAGTCTGAACTCGACCATCTGACGGGGTTGGCGAATTATCGAATATTCGAACGGACGCTGACCCGCGAATGGACGCGAGCACAACGTGATCGTCGCCCACTGTCCGTGATCTTGTGCGATATCGATCGCTTTCGAATTTACAACGACCGGTATGGACATCACGCGGGTGATCGCTGTTTGATGCGGTTAGCCGGTGTGATAAACGCGGTGGCGGTGCGCCCGGGGGATCTGGTGGCGCGTTACGGCGGCGAGGAGTTCGCGGTGTTATTGCCGGAAACGAACGAATATGCGGCGCTCAATCTTGCCGAATCGATCCGTGCCAAAGTGTATGAATTGACCATTCTCCATGGCGGTTCAGATGTCGAACGCATCGTGACCGCGAGTTGCGGCGTCGCCACCATCATTCCCGAAGCGGATAACCGCGAGCATGATCTTGTGGAAGCTGCCGCGCTCGCGCTCCGGCGCGCCAAGCAAGCTGGCCGGAATTGTGTCTTTACTTTGTACGGCGCACAAGCGACGCCTGATGAAGCCTAACGCCGCCAGCCGCTAACGGTGCGTTAGTGACTGGCGCGTAACGCTGCAATGCGTTCAGTCAATGGCGGATGCGTCATGAAGAGCTTCGCCCAGCCACTCCCCCCGCTAATGCCGAAAGCCGCCAAGGTCGTTGGCAAGGCTTTTGGTTCCGATTCAATTTGTAGCCGTTCGAGTGCCGCGATCATTTTTTGGCGGCCGGCGAGGTCGGCGCCGCCCGCATCGGCGCGAAACTCGCGATAACGACTAAACCAAAACACGATCAGCGACGCCAGAAAGCCGAGCACGGTTTGCGCCAGCATGTAGCCCAGATAATACCCCATGCCGCGGCCACTATTGCGTTCATTACCGCGGTCAAAGACGCTCGCGAGAATGCTCGCAAAGACCATCACAAACGTATTTAGCACGCCTTGGATCAAGGTCAGCGTGACCATGTCGCCATTGGCGACATGCGACATCTCATGCCCCAGCACGGCTTCCACTTCGTCTTGCGACATCCGATCGAGGAGCCCACTACTCACCGCGACCAGTGCTGAGTCGCGCTTGGCGCCGGTCGCGAACGCATTCGGACTCGATGAACTAAATACCGCCACATCTGGCATGCCGATGCCGAGTCGATCGGCCTGCCGGCGTACGGTGGCGACCAGCCATTGCTCGGTTTGATTTTGCGCATTCTTAATAACCTGTGCGCCGGTACTGCGGAGCGCCATCGTTTTCGACAGCAATAGCGAGATCAACGAACCACCCATGCCCATGACCATCGCCATGACCAGCAACGAGGTCATGTTTGACCCCGGTTGATTGAGGCCGAGGACGTTCAAGACCACCGACAAAACTGCTACCACCGCCAGATTGGTGGCCAGAAACAACACGATTCGATTCATTCTAAGCCCCGTGATCCGTGACTCAAGGACACCCCACCAATATGGGGATCATTTTACTCACCACAACCCGAATGTCATGATCCCGCGACCATGCCACCGCGACGCTGCCTTTCATGTCGTTATTGACCGAGACCGAGATATTGACCTTCCTGGATAAACTCGCGGATTTATCGGCGGCCGCGATCCTGCCGCATTTTCGTGCGGCGCTTACGATCGAAGATAAGGGACAGGGCCAGTTTGATCCGGTGACGGTGGCCGATCGCGCGGCGGAACGCGTCATCGTCGAGGCAATTCAGCAACAGTTCCCGACCCACGCCATCCTCGGCGAAGAATTTGGTGCGCGCGCCGGCACGGCGAGTTATCGATGGATCATCGATCCCATCGATGGCACGCGCGCTTTCATGTCGGGCGTGCCGACCTGGGGCACGCTGATTGGTTTGTGGCATGGCGAGACACCGTTGTACGGCATGATGACCCAGCCCTTTATTGGCGAGCGTTTTATCGGGTCGCCACACGGTGCGTGGTGGCGTCGCGGTAACGCGCGAGTACCCTTACACACTCGGCAGTCGAGTTCATTGGCCACCGCGAGTTTGTTCGCGACCGCGCCCGAAATGTTCGAGCCGACGTTTGAATGGCCGCGCTTCCAAGCCCTCGCGGCGCGCGCGCGTCTTACCCGTTACGGCGTTGACTGTTATGCGTATTGTCTGTTGGCTGCTGGCCATATCGATTTGGTGGTTGAAGCAGGACTTGGTCTGTATGACGTCGCGGCGCTAATTCCGATCATCGAGGCCGCGGGTGGCGTCATTACCGATTGGACCGGACAACCCCTGCGCGACGGTGGGCGCGTGATCGCGGCGGCGACGATTGCCCTCCATGCCGAAGCGCTCGCGGTCCTTGGCGGCACGTGAGCCGGGACAATCGAGGACGATGATGGTGCCCAAAGGGCAAGGATTTGTGCGCAAGGAATTCAGGTCTGACCGCCTAAACACTTCGCCTTCGCGGCCGCTACGTGCTCGTGGCAGTCGTTCGGGATGGACTCACGCAGTGCCGCTGGTGCTGGGGTTAGCAAGCGCCGGCCTGGTGACGGCGCAGAGCGTCGATCCGGTGAGTTCGCGCTATTCGCGACTACTGCAACAGGTGATGGCCAGTGACGTCACGACCCAGCGGACATTTAGTGAAATCGCGCTAGCGGCGGTAATTAAGGCTAATCGGGCGGAAATGGCGCGTGCCATTGCCACCCAGGATGCCACGCAACGGTGGGCTGGCGGCGCCGCGGGTTACGTCGCGCGCCTTGAGACGATTGCTGGTAACTTGGAGCGCGCGACCGAATTTCAGGTTATTGCCCAACGTCGCGGCACTGCGCTGCTGGTCATCGACGATCAACAAGTGATGATTAGTGCCCCACGGGATTCCCAGCAGAGCCGCTTGGAGAACGCGATTGTGTACACGGTGTGCGAACAAATCGACTGCGCGGCTCCGGCTCCGGCTCCGGCTCCGCCGCAGCTTGAAACGATCGCGGCGGAAGAACGAGACATCACCAAGGAATGGGCTTTTGGCGACAATCGACCGCCCTTGTTGTCGACGAGTGATGGCCTGCATTGCGTGTTTGAAGATGCGCGACATTTGCGTCTCAAAGAGGCCGCGTGCGCGGGTGTAATGCGCGATCTGCGATTGGTCGCCGCAGGCGTGCGCGCGGTCGCCGAACGGGGTGCGATCATCGATTGGACCACTTTCGGCATTACGCCGCCACGGGGAGGGGAGGGCTCACGCGTCGTCTACGATCGGGCGGGTGATTACTTCCAATTGGACGTGCCTTACATCACCAGCGCCGAGCTGGTATGGCGCGAAGCGATTCCCTGGTTGCAGGCGCGGCTGCGCGGCTATGTTGCAAATTATGTGATCAAGGCGCCGGAGAAACTCGCGTACTTTGTGACGCCACCAAGTGCAGTGCCGCCCTAACGCCTGCATCAAGATTCCGCGGCGTGCCGCATGGCTACTGAATTTTAGAGGTAATTATGAAGATGTCATTCTGGGCGCTAGTCGCCGCCGGTCTCCTGAGCGGGTTCATGCAATCCGCTGGTGCTGATGGGCGCTATCAGGCCGTGCCAATAAATTCCGGGTCGGATTTCGGCACCGAGAAAGCCTTAATTCTCGATACCGTCGCCGGCCATTTGTGGATCTGGACCGAGAGCCCGGCGACCGAAGACGAACCGGGCGGACGCTACATCATCTATCAAGGGCAATTAACGCCCGGCGATAAAATCGGCGATGTGGTCCTTAAACAAGAATGGCCGACACCTGCCAAACCGGCGCTAGCGTCGACCAAGAAAAAAATAAATTGAATTAATGATGGAGCCCGTATTGCGGTTAGCCGGCAAGCGCGCGGTGGTTACCGGTGCGAGCGGTGGCATCGGGCGGGCGGTAGCGCATGCGTTTGCGGCGGCTGGCGCGACCGTGATGGTTAACTATCGCGTCTCGCGCGCGGCGGCCGAACAATGCGTGGCAGAAATCAGCGCGGCGGGCGGTACCGCTTACGCGTTCGCCGCGGACGTCAGCGATGCTGCTGCCTGCGAGCGTCTGCTCAATAGCGCGTTAGCCATCATGGGCGGTCTCGAGATCTGGGCCAACATGGCGGGCGCCGACATCCTTACCGCGCAGCATGCGGACGCGTCGGATCTAGAAAAGCTTTCACGCTTAATCGACACCGATCTACGCGGTACGGTGCTCGCGAGCTGGGCGGCGGCGCCTGTTTTAGCAAAATATTCTGGCGGTAGTATTCTCAATATGTCGTGGGATTTGGCGTTACGGGGGATGGCTGGCCGCAATCCGGAAATGTTCGCGGCGGTCAAAGCTGGGGTGACGGGATTTACGCGGGCGCTCGCGCGCTCGTTGGCGCCGACGGTGCGTGTCAATGAAATCGCCCCGGGCTGGATCGAGACCGCTTTCGCGCGCGACCATATGTCAGCCGCGTATCGCGCCGGCATCATTGCCGCGACGCCCTTACAACGACTCGGCCGCCCCGACGACGTGGCACAAGCCGCGGTATTTCTGGTTTCCGACGAAGCCGCTTTTATTACTGGGCAAACGCTCAATGTTGATGGCGGCCTCGCGAGCTGACGCCCGTGCATTGTTGTCAGCAATCGCGCGCGAGTCGTATCCCGCTAAATTGCCAGCGCTGGTGTGGATAGAAAAAATTCCGGTAGCTCGCGCGAACATGTGAGGTGGGCGTTACGCAGGCACCGCCGCGCAATACCAACTGGTTGCTCATGAATTTCCCGTTGTATTCCGCGACGGCGCCGCGCAAAGGCCGAAATCCCGGATACGGCGCGTAAGCGCTGCTCGTCCACTCCCACACATCGCCGAACATTTGCAGCGCCTCCGAGTTGTCAGTGGCGGCGTCGGCGGCGTGCGGATGCAAGTAGCCCCCTTCGACGAAATTACCGCGGATCGCGAGCGGCTCGGCAACCAGTTCCCATTCGTATTCGGTGGGTAGCCGGGCGCCGGCCCAGCGCGCGTAGGCGTCTGCCTCGTAATAGTTGACGTGGCAAACGGGCGCTGTGGGATCAAGCGCGACGGTTCCGCCGAGCGTGAATTCGGACCACTGCTCGTTTTGTCTGCGCCAGTATTCCGGATGCCCCCAACCCTCCGTCTGCACGCCATGCCAGCCGTCGGCTAACCACCATTGCGGTTCTTGATAGCGACCACTGTCGACGAACTCGCGATATTCGGCATTCGTGACCAGGCGGTTGGCGAACGCAAAGGGCGCCACGAAGGCCCGGTGACGCGGTCGTTCATTGTCGAAGGCGAAGCCCGTCGCTTGCGCACCGAATTCGCGAAGACCCCCTTCATGTGGAAGCCAAGTCAAAAGCGGACTCGCCTTGGCTAGTCCGGCGTTGACCGCGCGATACCGCGGCGCTAACGGATTGCACGAAAATAGATGCTTGATATCCATCAACAGCAATTCCTGATGTTGCTGTTCGTGCTCAATCCCCAGTTCGATCAGGTTGGCGATGGACGACGGCACGCCGGCATTCAACGCGCGTTGCAGCTCCCTATCGATGGTTTCGCGATAAGCCAACACCTCGGCCAAAGTCGGGCGCGTCAGTAGGCCGCGCTGCGCGCGGCGGAATTGCGGGCCGATTCCGTTGTAGTACGAATTAAACAGCACGCGAAAGTTCGCGAACGATGATTGGTAATGGGGTATCAATGTCTCGAGTATCACCGTTTCGAAAAACCAGGTGGTGTGCGCCAGATGCCATTTCGCCGGACTGGCATCCGGCATGGATTGGACACAGGCGTCTTCCGCTGACAACGGCGCCACGAGGTCGACGGTTGCACGCCGGAGCGCCGCCAAGCGCACATTAAGTGACATGGGAGTGATCCGGGTCTAGGTGGTAACGCTGTTCGCCAACGCTGGCTGCGTGTTCATCGTAACGGCGTTCGACAAAGGTCAAGTGGCCGGATGGCGCGCGTAGTATCACGCTCGAGCACCGCGTGCCGTAGCTTGGCGTGTGGACGAAAATGGTTTCTTCGAGGCGACCTAAATCAAGGGCTGCACTTTGGCCGCCGCCCGGGGTGACGTCGGCGTCGCGCAAGAGATCGAGCATGCGGGTAACCAACTCGTCGCCCCGCGTATGGGCTAAAGGCGTGAACGCGGCTTTCAAGCGCGTGACTTTCGGCCATGTTGAATGGAGTGGGGCGTTGCTCACCGCGTAAATGCCGGGGCCGAGAGCCTGCGAGTTCGAATCTCCGCTCGACCAGCAATGTAGAGCATCACGATCGGCCAGCAGCAAGTTACATGCGGCAAAGGTTTGCGCGGTGGAGCGGCTGTGGGTCACGAATTCGTCTGGTGTGTGGGTCGCGAGCAAAAAATCGCGTACCAAATGACCGCGCGAAGGGCCGCCGATGGCGGCTTGCGCACCACGTAAGTTAGTCACGGCGGCGAAGCGGCCCTGGTTGGTTACGCCTAGCCAGGTCCCGCCAGCTTCAAGATCTTGTCCCGCCACCAACGATGGCGCAGTGAGCCACGGTGCGGCGGGCGCTGCCGGCCGCGAATAAAATTCATCCCGGTTGGCCCCGACGACGAGGTCATAGTGCGGATGCGTGCGGTAAGCGAGAAGAACAATGCACATGATGGGGCAAAAACGTCAGCTCACGACGCATAGTGGATGAGTGAATGGACGGGAACCTCGGCCAGGACCTGACGGCCATTTAAAAAATCGAGTTCGATCACGAACGCACAGCCAGCGATTTTAGCGCCTGATTTCCGTACCAATTCGCAGCTCGCGGCGGCCGTGCCGCCGGTCGCGATTAAGTCGTCGACTAATAACACCGTGTCGCTCGCGGTCAGCGCATCGACATGGATCTCGAGGGCGGCTGAGCCGTATTCGAGAGCATAGGTCACCTGATGCGTGAGATGCGGCAATTTGCCGGGCTTACGCAGCGGAATAAATCCAACCCCGAGCGCATAAGCGACCAGGCTGCCAAAGATAAAACCGCGCGCTTCCATGCCGGCTACGGCCGTCACACCGGCAGTCTTGAACGGCGCAATCAGCCCGGCCACGGCAGACTTAAGCAATGGCCCATCGCCGATAACCGGGGTTAAGTCTTTGAAGACAATGCCTGGTTTCGGAAAATTCGGAATATCTCTAATTTTGGCGCGGAGTCGATCCACGGCGCGACCTCGAGTTGCTGGCCTTGAAGGTTCGGATGATACAGGCCGAGTGAAAACGTCGCGAGCGCAGTAGTTTTCACACAGCTCGGCTAACGAAGATGACCGCCGTTAGAACAGATTCAGGGTCACGGATGAGTCCTATACGGATGAAACTGGCGCTTGCCGCTCTGGGTAGGTTGCGCCAAGATCGAGCCACTAGGTTCGCAACCACCGGGCGGCAAAAGAGGCTGCCACACCAGCCCACGCTGCTACGTTACGCCAAGATATTAAGAAGCTAGCGCACAGAAGATCGATCAGGATCTGGCAACCCGGCGACTTATCGACG
>JAYUEZ010000565.1:0-8070 GCA_043738965.1 Gammaproteobacteria bacterium | reverse complement strand
GTCTCACGCGGAGGTGCGTGTCAATGAAGGTGCTAGACACCCAAAGCGACGAGCGTTTCGATCGCATCACGCGACTCGCGTGCCGCGCGCTCGCGATGCCAATCGCCGCGATTGCGTTAGTCGATGAACAAGGTGCGGGAGAGCCACGCATCTGGATTAAATCGATCCACGGTCTTTCGATCACCGAGCTCCCACTCGATTTTGTGTCCTGCGCGCACGCCTTGTTGATGACGGGATCGACGGTAATTGAAGACACGCGCCAGGACGCGCGCTTTCGCGATAGCGCTTTCGTCGCTGATCCACTTCACCTGCGGTTTTATGCGTCGCATCCGCTGCACGCGCCCAATGGTCGCAGCGTAGGCAGTATCTGCGTGATCGATCGCCAATCGCGACGGATGGATCGGCAAATGGCCGACACGCTGTGCGACCTGGCGCAGGTGGCGGTGACCGAGCTGAAGATCAACTCGCTGGCGCTCGCCCAATCCAAATTAGCCAATGATCTCGACGCCGTGCGCCGCCAGGTGTTCATCGATCGCCTCACGCAGACGTGGAATCGCACCGGGATCCTCGAAATTTTGGCGCGCGAGCACGCCCGCGCCAAACGCGGCAAGCGCTGCCTAGGCGTGGCGTTGGTCGATCTTGACCATTTTCAGCAGGTCAACGCTACTTACGGCAATCGGCTCGGCGATCGCGTGTTGCGCACCGCAGCCGAACGCATGGTCGAAGCGGTGCGGCCGTATGACGCGGTTGGCCGCTATGGAGACCAGGAATTTTTGGTCGTTATCGTCGAGCGTGATAGCGATGTCATCGGGGCGGTGGCGGAACGCATTCGCCAACACGTGGCCTGCGCTCCGGTCAGAGCAGACCGTAAATCGATTCCAATAGCGACGAGCATTGGCGTCGCGGTCACCTCACTACGGCGGCCAATCGTAATTCATCGCTTGCTGGAAACAGCCGATGAAGCGCTGTATCGGGCTAAACTCGAGGGGCGTAATCGCGTGGTGGTTGCCGCCTAAGCGCGTTCTAAACCACGTAACGCGTTGGCCCCTTACGTCGTCACTTACTCGTGGCGCCGCCAGCGTTGATAACCCGTCAGCCACTTCAGAATGAAGGCGGGTTGGTGAGCGCGCCGCCAAACACCGGCAATCGCTTTATTGCCTTCCATCCACGTGGGATAAGTGTGCACCGTGCCCAAGATTTTATTTAAGCCCAAGCCATGTCGCATGGCGAGCGCGAATTCAGCGATCATGTCACCAGCGCGCTCACCGGCGATGGTCACGCCGAGAATTCGATCGCGATTCGGGGGTGTCAGGACTTTCACGCAACCCTGCGCCGCGCCATCGGTAATCGCGCGATCAAGCTCGGCGAGATCGTAGGTATGGGCTTCATACGCGACCTGCCGCGCTTGCGCGTCCATTTCACTCAAACCGACGTGCGCGATTTCGGGATCGGTGAACGTGCACCAGGGTAATACCGAATAATCGACCGCGAAGCGGCGGAACTGTCCGAACAAGGCGTTGATCGTGGCATACCACGCCTGATGCGAACTGGCGTGCGTGAATTGGTACGGACCCACTACGTCGCCGCAAGCATAGATATTCGGGAACACAGTTTCTAAATAGCGATCCGTTTCGAGTTTCAACGCGGTGTCGATCCCGAGCGCTTCGAGACCGAGTCCCGCGAGATTGGGCTGGCGACCAATGGCGAGCAACAGGCGATCGAATGGCACACGCACGTTATCGTTCGCCCCGTCGATGGCGGCACAGACCAACACAGGAGTGTCCCCCGCGGATTCGATTGCACATGCACGGTAGTTGGTCATGACGGAAATGCCTTCACGAGCGAACTGCTCGGTGAGGATCGTCGAAAACTCTGGATCTTCTCGCGGCAACAGCCGCGCGGCCTGCTGCACAATTGTGACGTGGCTGCCGAGGCGCGCGAAGGCTTGACCGAGCTCACAACCGATGGGGCCCCCGCCTAATACGACTAGGCGCGCCGGCAGTTCACGCAGATCCCACAGCGTGTCCGAAGTCACATAGCGAATGGTGTCCAATCCTGGAAGCGTCGGCAGAACGGGCCGCGCGCCGCTGGCGACGAGAATGGCGCGGGTGGTTAACACGCGGTCGCCCACCGCGACTTGGTACGGCGACACCACCCGTGCTTCACCCTGCAGACATTCGACGCCAAGCGCTTGATAACGCGCCACGGAATCGTGTGGCGCCACGGTCGCGATAGTGTCTTGCACGTGCGCCATGACGGTCGCGAAGTCCGCCGTGATCACGGTCGGCGGCAATCCGTAGCGCTCGGCGTGGCGTGCCTGATAGATCTGCTTGGCGGCACGGAGCAGCGTTTTGGACGGCACACATCCAGTGTTCAGACAATCCCCGCCCATTTTGTCGCGTTCGATCAAGGTGACCTTGGCGCGAAGCGCGGCGGCGAGATAGGCGGCGACCAAGCCGGCGGAGCCGGCGCCGATCACGATCAGGTTGCGATCAAAGCGCGCGGGTTTGGGAAAGCGACCGAGCGCGCGCCGCCGTTGCCACCACTGCAGCAGCGGGCGGGTAAGCAACGGAAGTACACCGAGTAAGCACAGCGACGTCACCAACTGTGGTGACAAAATGTCGCGCATGGTGCGGATTTGACCCAAGTGCGTACCGGCATTGACGAAGATCACTGTTGCCGGGAACATCCCGAGCTGGCTTACTACATAGAATACGCGCAGCGGCAACGTCGTCAGCCCGAGCGCGAGGTTAATCATAAAAAAGGGGATCACGGGCACTAAGCGCAAACTGAGGAGATAGAATCCGCCGTCGCGTGCGAGACCCGCGTTAATCGTCGCCAGCGTCGAGCCTAAAAATCGGGCGGCGCGCTCGCGAAATAGATAACGCGCGATCACGCACGCGAGTGTCGCGCCGAGCGTGCTCGCAAAAGACACGAGAAGCGTGCCCCACCACCAGCCAAACAACGCGCCGGCGGCCAGGGTTAGCACAGTTGCACCTGGCAACGAGAGACCAGTGACGCCAACATAAAGCGCGAAAAACCCACCGAGCATAGCAACGGGATGGGTGGCGAACAGTGCGTCTAATTGCGCACGGTGATTGGCCAGGGTTTCAAATGTTAAGTAGCGCGGGCCGTCGAACAAGAAGAAGGCAATGACGAGCGCGCCGCAGATGACAAGCGCCCATCCACGATTAGCCCAGCGTCGGTCCGGCATGTTGCGCGCGGAGTAGTCAGATCGACGCGCGCAAGGCGGCGCTCAACAACAACTCGCTGCGGCGCTTGTCGAACGGTTTGTCGCGAACGGGAGATCGATGCCACACCCGGCGAAAATGCCGTAGTGGGTGTTCCAGTCACCATGAAAACTAAAGTGCGGGCGAAACCGCGTATCGAACAGCATGCGCCACGTGTTACCGCAGACTGGAATAAGTTTGCCGCGCTCAAAACGATGATGGTGATCGAGTTGAAACGCGGCGGGCGCCTCTGGGATGGTTCCCAGATAAGCCACCGCTTGCCCGTAGTCTTCGCACGCGGGTTCCAATTCCGCCAATTTAAATAGCCGATACGTCGCCGAATAAAACTGGATTGGCGCAACTCGTGCCGCAATCGCGTCGTTGCGAAGGCCAACGGGATGATCGTCAATGAGACGCGGATCAAGAAAGCCGGCACGTTTGCCGAGCGTTAAAAAATCGTGCCAATACAGCGCGCCGCCCAGGCATTCGCCGTACAACACGGGATCGCTCGCGAGCGCTCGCGGCACACGTCGATCGGCATAAATATCCGAAAAATAAAGTTCTCCACCACTCACTAGCAAACGCTGCGCGGCGTTGAGCACCGCGGCCTTATCGAGCGCGAGGTTGATCACGCAATTCGAGACGATGACGTCGAACGAACCGGCGGCGAAATTCAATTCATCAAGGCGCTCGATATACCCTTTGTGAAACTCGACGTTTGGGGTGGCATAGCCGAAGCGTTCCATATGCCAGGGTAGATAGCGCTCGCCCACGGCGAGTTGCTCCTCGGTCATGTCGACCCCCACCACGCGGCCATCGGCGCCGACCAATTGCGCGAGCACGAAACAATCGCGACCCGTGCCGCAGCCTAAATCAAGCACGCGCCGACCGCGGAGTTCATGCGGAAATACCGTGCCACAACCGTAGTAGCGATCCCGGACCTCGGGATGAACCGCGCTTAATGCGGCGCGCAGATGGGGTGCGGGTAGGGCCGCGGTCGTACAGACGTCGGTTTGCAAATCTTCGGTTTTATTGACGATAGAACCGTAGTAGCGCTGAACATCCGTATGCATAAATCACCCGTGTCACGATGCGAAATCTCGTCACGGAGGATACTGTAATTGTCGGCGCTTTGCGCGATGACGGAGGGACTCGGGGCACTTACGTTGGCCGACCCAGCGGTGAAGCTCAGACCGTTTGGTAAACCAAAATTTCCTGGCCGGGTTGCAGGTTGGCGCCGGTGACTCGCTTATTCCAGGCCAATAGCTGTTCGACGGTAACATTGAACTGACGGGAAATAGTCCACAACGAATCACCCTCGCGCACGCGATAACGCACCAGTGCCGGCGCATCGACGGCATCGCGCGTGGCACGCGGCATCGCCACGCCAATGCGCTCGTCGAGCGCGCCGAGTGCGATGCGTTGGCCAAGGTGCAGAGCCTGCTTGCGACTCAGCTTATTAAGTCGTTCGAGATCGCTAATGTGTAAATCATACTGACGCGCGATCGACCACCATGAATCGCCGCGCCGAACGCTGTAAAACGTGGGCGTCGTTTTGCGCGCGGTCGCGGACAGCGGTGAGGACGCTAGTGCTGGCACCGGAGCGGCTGGCAGATCGACCACCAAGCGCGTTGCCACGTCAATCTGATAGGCAGGAACCAGCACCTGCTGGTGCGCCACGGGGCCGGTATGCCAGGTTTTAAAAGCCTGGTTTAGCGTTTTAAACGTAGCTTCCGGGATCCGTGCCGCGGCAACTAATCTACGCAGATCGGTTGGGTGTTCCAACGTCAATGGCTCGAAGAAGGCTTGGTTCGGAAGCGCCGGCAGTTCTAGCGCATAACGGTGGGGCGCTTTGACGATTTCGGCGAGCGCCAATAACCGACTGACCAAGCGGCGGGTTTCATCGGACACCGCGAGCGACCAGAGGTCGAGCGGCTTGCCACGGCTGCGATTTTGGGCGAGCGCAGTTTCGATGTTACCCCACCCCGCGTTGTAGGCGGCGATTGCCAATAGCCAATCGCCATCGAAGCGCTGATGGAGCGTTTCGAGATAGGTCAGCGCGGCGTTGGTTGACTGCACGATATCGAGCCGTTCGTCTCGCCATTGCGTGGTCGCAAGACCGAATTTGGTGCCGGTTCCCCCCATGAACTGCCATAACCCCGCGGCGCCGTAGGGTGAGATTACCTGGGCTTGATAACCGCTTTCTAGAATCGGCAGCAATGCCAGTTCACTTGGCAGCTGGCGTCGTTGGAGTTCAGTCGCTATGTAATAGAGATAGGGCTCGGCGTGCGCTGAGATCTCACGTAGAAATTTCTGCTGTGCGCGATACCAAGTGAGTTCGCGTTGGACCTCAGGCCTTGCCGAACCGTCCAACGTAAATCCCTGCGCGATACTGTCCCAAAGATTAGCCGGTGCCTCCATCGTCGCGCCTTGATCACTGCGCGCCACGGCGGGTGTCGGCGGATTTTTAACGTTGGTCGCGACCAACGGTGGGCTAACAGGAGTGGAAGATTGGATGTCAGCGCTTGGTTCTGAATGGTCATGCACTCGGTTGCTTGAACAACCGGTAAGGCCGCCGATACCGGCGATACCGAGCAAGATCCATAGGGGCAGCAGGTCGTGACGCATCGGGGTATGCTAGTGAAGCATCCTTTTACGCGTCAACCCTCAGTGCGATTGTTATGCTGTTTTCGATACTCGTGTGATGAGCGACAAAATGTCCGATCCCGCGCCCACTCAAACCGCCGCTCTCGCCGCACCGCGCGTGCAACTGGATGATTTAGCAGCGCTTCGCGTGTGGTTCCGGTCGGTTCCGGGCCTTATGATTGCGGATGCCGAACAAGCGCTGGCTAGAGAAATTCTGCCCAATCTGTTTGGCTATCATGCCGTACAAATAGGGACACCTCACGCGTCGGAGTTGCTCGAGCACAGTCGTATTTCTCATCGCTTGGTGATTGGGACCGAACTTATAGAAAGTCGATTTGGGCGAGTCATCGCCGATCCAGTGGCCTTGCCGATCGAACGCAATTCGGTCGATGTGGTGGTGTTACCGCATACGTTGGAATTTTCGCCAAATGCGCACGGGATTTTGCGCGAGGCCGAGCGGATTTTGATTGGTGAAGGCCATGTAGTGATTTTGGGATTTAATCCGTGGAGCAGTTTCGGCTGTTCGCGGCACGTACTCGGTTGGCGGGGCAGAGTTCCGTGGAGCGGTTCCTTTTTGAGCCTAGCGCGACTTAAGGATTGGCTCGGCCTATTGGGATTTGAAATTGAACGAGTGGCGCGCGCGTCGTTCCGACCCCCGATTTCGCAGCCATCCTGGCATGCGCGCTTAGAGTTTCTTGAACGCATGGGCGCGCACTTTTGGCCGCTGCTCGGGAACGTTTATGCGCTGGTAGCGCGGAAACGAGTTGAAGCGATCATGCCAATTCGTGCGCGTTGGGCGCGGCGTCGACGCTTAGCTGCGCGGGGCGTGATCGAACCGACGGCGCGGACAATATCCAAGCGAGATTAAACCGCGAGGGACCTTTTGGAAGCGAATCAAAGTCGAGTGATCATTCATACCGACGGCGCGTGTCGCGGCAATCCCGGCCCTGGCGGCTGGGGCGCACTACTTCGTTGTGGTGAGCGGACGCGTGAACTTTCGGGCGGCGAACTGGCGACGACCAATAATCGAATGGAATTGATGGGCGCGATTCAAGCGCTAGAGGCGCTTACCCGCGCGAGTTCAGTCGACCTCTACACCGATTCGCAGTATGTTCAAAAAGGGATCAGTGAATGGTTGTCAGCCTGGATCGCACGCGGCTGGCGCACTGCGAGCAAAGCGCCAGTCAAGAATGCGGACCTTTGGCAACGCTTGAAGGCAGTAGCCGACCGCCATGAGGTGCGGTGGCATTGGGTCAAGGGCCACGCTGGTGACCCCGGCAACGAAGCGGTCGATCGGCTGGCCAACATCGCCATTGACACCTTACTCAACGACACGCGGATGCCGCAGCGCTAGCCAGCGTTGCGGCATCCGCGAACTACTGGCTGGATGGAATAAAGGACATGTCATGAGTCGCCAAATCGTACTCGACACTGAAACCACTGGACTCGCACCGGAAGAAGGCCATCGCCTGGTTGAAATCGGTTGCATCGAAATCCGTAATCGCCGGGTGAGTGAGCAGCGCTTTCATTGTTATTTAAATCCTGATCGGGATCTTGATATTGGCGCGATGGAAGTTCACGGTTTGACCCGCGAAAAATTACAGGAATGTCCACGGTTTCAGGACATCGCGTTGGAATTCATCGAATTTATCCGCGGCGCCGAAATCATCATTCACAACGCTCCATTCGACGTCGGTTTTATCAACCATGAGCTTAAGAGAATCGGTGCTGCGTGGGGACAATTCGAAGACTACTGCACGGTACTCGACACGTTAAAGCTCGCGCGCGAACTGCATCCTGGTCAGCGCAATAGCTTGGATGCCCTCTGTAAGCGCTATGAAATAGACAATGCACATCGCACATTGCACGGTGCGCTATTGGATGCTGAGTTACTGGCTGAAGTGTATTTGGCGCTAACTGGCGGTCAGGCGGCGTTGTCCTTACACACGCCGCGGATCGGCGAGGTCGCGGCGGCGCAGGCACTCGCCGCAACGCACCCGGCGACGCGCCGCGGTCAAGTGATCGCGCCAGCACCGGACGAACTCGCAAAGCATGCAGAGCGGCTAACGCGATTGGCAGCCGCCAGTGGCGGACATTGCCTATGGCAAGAACTCGAATCGGCGCCGTCTGAGACCGTTACCCACCAAACGCAATGACAGACTCGTTCAAAGCCGAGTGCGGCACGAAAAATTGA
>JAYUEZ010000564.1:0-8075 GCA_043738965.1 Gammaproteobacteria bacterium | reverse complement strand
GTGATGCAATTTCCTTGGCCAAGTGCAGCGGATTGCGTTCCGGTACCAGCAGCACCCCGGTGCCAACTTCGAGACGCGTGGTCGCGGTCGCCGCGCGCATCAATGCGATCAGCGGGTCTGGCATCTTCCATAAATAATCCGGATCAGGCTCAGTACCGGATTTGGAATTCCCCGGATAGGGCGTTGAATAGTTGACCGGCAAAATAATATGGTCCGGCACCCAATACGACGCGAAGCCTAAATCTTCTGCGTGTTTGGCAACGATCGCCGGATCCGCTTGTGCATCGGGCAGAATGGAAAATACGCCGACTTTCATGGGTTACTCCTGGTTTCAATGGAAGGGGAGATGCGCATCTACCGTGTATTGAGTCTAGATCTGGTCGCAAAATTAGCGAGCACGGCCATTTCGAGGCCGGTTTAAAGGATGTGCTCGCCCGGCACCTTGCTTATACTGGCTACGTGATGCTGAATCCAACCCCAAATACGACCTATCTCAAGGACTACGAACCACCCGCGTTTCTGATTCAAACGGTGGATCTGGAGTTCGATGTCGGGCGCGACGCGACGCTGGTCAAAGCCCGACTGAGCGTGACGCGCAACCCGGCGGCGCGGAATAAGGCAGCCGATTTATGCTTGGATGGCGAGGCGCTCGAGCTTTTGAACGTAGCCCTTGATGGCCGTTCGCTGACACCGGCGGAATATTCGCTTAGTCCACGTCATCTCAGCATCCCAGCGGTGCCGGATGCGTTCACACTCGATACCAAGGTCAGGATTCATCCGGCGCTCAACACGCAACTCATGGGCCTCTTTGCCTCCAGTGACGGCCTGTTCACGCAGTGTGAAGCCGAAGGGTTCCGACGCATCACCTTTTTTCTTGACCGGCCGGACATCATGGCGCGTTACACCACGACCATTCGCGCCGATAAGGCGCAATATCCAGCCCTGCTCTCCAACGGCAATTTAATCGCGAGCGGCGATGATGCCTCCGGTCGTCACTGGGCGAAATGGGTCGATCCGTTTCCGAAGCCGTGCTATCTCTTCGCGCTGGTCGCGGCCAAACTCGACGTGCTCGAAGATCGCTACACGACGCGTTCCGGACGCGAAGTAAGACTATTGGTATTTGTCGAACCCGGACGTCTCGATCAATGCGGTTTTGCGATGGACGCGCTCAAGCACGCTATGCGCTGGGATGAAGCAGTCTTTGGTCTTGAACTCGATCTCGATCAATACATGATCGTCGCCGTGGCCGATTTCAACATGGGCGCGATGGAGAACAAGGGTCTCAACATCTTCAACACCAAATACGTGCTAGCCCGCGCCGATCTCGCCACCGACTACGATTTCATGATGCTCGACCGCGTGATCGCGCACGAGTACTTTCACAACTGGACCGGTAACCGCGTGACCTGCCGCGATTGGTTCCAGTTAAGCTTAAAAGAAGGCCTCACGGTCTTTCGCGATCAACAATACGGCGGCGATCGCTACTCGCCTGCGGTACAACGCATTCAGGAAGTGCGTGGTCTCCGCGCCTCCCAGTTTCCTGAAGACGCCGGCCCAATGGCGCATCCGGTACGGCCGGCGGCGTACATGGAGATCAGCAATTTCTACACCGCGACGGTCTACAACAAAGGCGCCGAAGTGGTGCGCATGATTCATACCCTGCTCGGCGTCGCGCATTTTCGCGGGGGGATGGATCTGTACTTTGCACGACACGACGGCCAAGCTGTCTGCACCGAAGATTTCGTCCGCGCGATGCAGGACGCGAGCGGCGTTGATCTAGCGCTGATGCAACGCTGGTACGACCAGGCCGGCACCCCGCATGTCGCGGTGCGCGCTGACTACGACGCGGCCGCCGCGCGCTACACCTTGCACTTCACTCAAACCTGCGCCGCCACGCCGGATCAGGCGGACAAACTGCCCTTTCCAATTCCGATCGTCATGGGTCTGCTCGACCCGCAGGGCAACGCGCTCCCGCTCCATCGCACGGGCGATCGTGGCGACGCCTCTACCAGTCATACGTTGGTGTTAACGGCCGCGACCGATTCGATAACTTTCGAGCGCGTCACGACACCGCCAGTCCCCTCCTTGCTCCGCGGCTTCTCCGCGCCGGTGACGCTCGACTTCGAATATTCAGTCGCCGAACTCGCCCATCTGATGGCGCACGATTCCGATCCGTTTAATCGCTGGGAGGCCGGGCAACGCTTGGCCGTGCGCGTGCTGTTGGACGGCATCCAATCGCACCAGCAAGGGCATCCTTTCGAATTTCCCGCGGAGTTCATGCAGGCGTGTCGACGCATTCTGATCGATGCCGCGGCCGATCCGGCATTTGCTGCGGAGGCGCTCAGTCTACCGGTAGCCGCCTACCTCGCTGAGCAAATGGACGTAATCGATCCGGACGCAATTCTCTCCACGCGTAGCGCCTTACGCCACGCGATGGCAGAAGCCTTGCGAACCGAGTTCGAAACTGTCTACCAAAATTTCGAAGTCGCGGGCGACTATGCACCCGAACCACAAGCGGCTGGCAAGCGCGCGCTGCGCAACACCGCGTTGGCCTACTTGATGGAACTCAATACGCAGTCGATTCGGGATAGCGGTGTTCGGCAGTTGATGACGGCCAACAATATGACGGATGCCATCGCGGCGCTGAGCGCGCTCGCCAACACCGACTGCGTTGAACGACCGCGCGCGTTGGCAGAATTTTATACGAAGTGGCAGCGCGAACCCTTAGTCCTCGATAAATGGTTTTCAGTGCAGGCCACCTCGCGGCTCAGCGGAACGTTAAGCGACGTTCGAAATTTGCTCGACCATCCCGCTTTCGAACTCACCAATCCGAACAAAGTGCGGGCGTTGATCGGAAGCTTTTGTCATGGTAATCACGCCGGGTTTCATGCCGCGAATGGCGCGGGTTACGCGTTCGCCGCAGACCAGATCATTGCGCTCGACACGATCAATGCCCAGGTCGCCGCCCGCCTCGCGCGCGCCTTCGATCGCTGGCGAAAATTTGATGTCGCGCGCCAAGCGCTCGCAAAGGCCTCGCTCGAGCGCGTGCACGACACCCCAGGCCTGTCCCGCGACACCACGGAAGTGGTGACCCGCGCACTGGCGTAACGGAAGTCGTTCCGAATTGCGCCACGACGCCACGGGGAGTGGTAGGAATATAAGGTGAAAACCGTCGGCCGCAGGGACGCGGCCGTCGAGCGTCCAGGGATGGATTCACAGCGAGTTTTCACCTTGTATTCCTGCCGCTCCCGCGCCTCGGAATCGAATCGCAATTCGGGATATTAGCGTCACGGCGCGCTTTGCGAATTAATTAGGTAATCAAAGAAGTTTATGTTCAAAGGCATTTTTTTTGATCTGGGCGGCACGCTCGTCAGCTATCACAAGGTGAATCGCACGCATGCGCCGCTGCTGCTCGAAGCAGCGACACGAATGGGCGTTGGCGAGAATGTTGACGCAGTGAAGCTCGCGTACGCGCAGGCGGTACAAGAACAGACGGCCCTGTATGCGACGAAGGATTACTACCTGCATCGTGATTTTTTCCAAGATTCTTTTCGACGGTGTTTTAGCTTGCTGGGTGCGCCGATCGAGTCCGCGATCGAAGCGTGGTATCAACACGAACACGTCACGCGGATCCGCGATTGCCTAGAAGTGAAGCCGGACTGCCACGCCACGCTCGGCGCTCTGCGTGCGAAACAGCTCTATTTATCGATTGCGTCGAACATCGACGATGACATGCTCGATCCCATCATCGAGCGTGAAGGCTTGGCGCGACATTTTCATGACTGGACCAGTTCAGAAGGTGCGCGTTCGTGCAAACCACATCGGCGCTTTTTCGAAATATGTCTGGAAAAGTCCGGACTCGCGGCGCACGACGTGCTCTTTGTTGGCGACTCGCCGGAACACGATATCGCGGGCGCACATGCGATAGGCATGGCGACCGCGCTCATCGTCAACGAGGGTATCGTGCCCCCGCTGCAGAGTAAGCAAATCGCGCTCGATCCCGATTACACGATTCACTCACTAAGTGAACTAACGCGCTTGGTCTGAGTTAAGGAACCTCTGCCCGCCGCAGAGTTTCCTTAACTACTTCGGTCCAAACGCTAAAAATACATTACCGGGGATCCCCCAGAGTCCATAGCCCGCACCGAAATAAATCCAACCATTGACGACCGTGACCCCCGCACCCTTGATGGCGCCACCATGCGCGGGCACATTGTTGACGGTCGTGAAATCGCGCTTCGTATCAAAATCCCATATGACTTTACCGCTCGCTGGATCATAGGCGCGCATATGACCATCCATCGAACCGGAAAATAACACCCCGGGGATCAAGGTCGCCGCCGCGGGCTGACCCGCATTGCAGCCGGGGAGTCCGGTGCAATCGGGAGCGGCCGCTGGGGTATTCCACACATCGGCGCCGTTCGCGATTTTGATCGCATACAGCCCACCGCCCGCGCCCACCGTGGTCTTGCTCTCCCACACATCGGAAATCGGCACGTAGACGGTGTCGGCGTCCGCCGCATAGCCCCATTCAATCCCGCCCAGTACACCGCCGGGTGACAACCGTTTGCGCCACAGCACTTTGCCATTGCGATCGGGATCAAGCGCGTGCATCACGCCCGACTTCTGTCCGGCCAGCAACACCCGTCGCCCATGCGGAAGTGTGCGGAGAATCGCCGACGAGCCGAAATCGAGATCGGGTCCGCATTTTTTGACGACGATCGGATCCGGATTTGGCGCGATACAGGCTGTTGAAAAGGCGTCGTCCGCGGTCGCTTGCATGTGCCAGCGTTGGCGCCCGGTCTTAAGGTCCAACGCGACCACCGCATCACTGGTCGCCGCGGCGGGCGGCGAATAGCTATCTCCGGTCGTCACGTAGAGCGCGCCTGCTTTAGGGTCAACGGTCGGTTGCGACCACACGGCAGCACCCGAGGGTCCCCATAACTGTGTTCCCACTCGGTTCTTCCGTGTTTTTCGTGGTGGAGTGGGAATGAGATAACTTTTCCAACGTTGTTTGCCGGTCGTGGCATCGAGCGCCACCACGCTGCCACGGAATTTACAGCACTCATATTTCGGCGAGCTGCCACCCAGTTCCTCGAATGACGCCACGGGCACATAGAGCACACCGCGATAGAGCGCGGCCGAACCGGTCACCACCGCCCACGGATGATCATCGACATGCCGTTCCCACAGCACCTTGCCGGTCGCGGCGTCGAGCGCGTAGTAGTGCGCACTCCGATCGCCGGCATAGAGCACTAGACGGCCATTCGCTTGCTGGTCGAGCAAAATGGCCCCGCGCACTGCCGCCGGTGTTGGAAACTTCCAGTACGCGCAGCCAGTTTTCGCATCCAGCGCGTAAATGCCGCCTTCCTGCGAGCCCAAGAAGATCCGCCCGCCCGCGACCGCCGGCTGGGTAGAGACCGTGGTGCCGCCGGCAAAGCCAAACGCCCATTTGAGCTCGAGCCGCGGTAGCGCTGCGGCCGTCAAACCCGCGTGGGCCGCCGGTTGAAAATGACTGTTATCGAGATCGAGACCCCAGCCCGACCAATGAGGTTCAGCCAATACGTTCGCCGGTAGCGGCGCGGCAGCGGCGCATTGGACCAGCGCCTCGGGCTCGGCGGTCGTTGGCACACTGCCCCACGGGATCTCCGAGGCGTACACGGCGACCGCACGCCGTTCGATTTCGCTTAAGGCCGAGCCTTGAATCAACATCAACCCACTGCTCAAGGCTTGAAAGATTTTTTCCGGCGGCAAGGCGGCCAATTGGGCCGGAGTTAAGGCGCGCGGCGCGGGTGTTGCGCTGTGACACCCCGCGCAAGTCGTTTGAAATAATTTCTCGCCCAGGAGCTTCTCGTCGTCCGCCCAACATGGGACCGCACCGAGCATACTGAGTAGAACCACGAACATTGTACGCGCCATGACGGTTCCTTTAATCGCTAATGCGGTGGAGTGTACTGAGCAAACGTCCGATGTTCCAAGTTTCCTGCAACCAGCGTTCGCGCCACGATTGCCTGCGCCGCGCGCGAAGTTCAGTACACTCCTGCCATTAAATCCGTTGAGTTCAAACCATGTCCGTGTCTCGCCGTAAGCAAGTCGCCGCCGCCGTCATCGGGAATGCGCTCGAATGGTATGACTTCGTGGTGTTCGGCTTTCTCACCACGATCATCGCGCGCTTGTTCTTTCCCGCTGAAAACGAATACGCGGGCGTGTTACTAACCACCGCGACTTTCGGCGTCGGCTTTTTCATGCGTCCGGTAGGTGGCGTGGTCCTCGGCATCTACGCTGATCGGCGCGGGCGCAAAGCCGCCATGCAGCTCATTATCGCGCTGATGACCGCGGCCTTGCTGGTGATCGCGACCGCCCCGCCGTATGCCGCCATCGGCATCGCGGCCCCGGCGCTGATCGTCTTCGCACGCTTACTCCAAGGCTTTGCCACCGGCGGCGAGTTCGCGATTGCCACGTCGTTCTTAGTTGAAGTCGCGCCGCCTAATCAACGCGGTTTCTACGGATCCTTGCAACAGGTCGGGCTGGCGTTGGCGGCCTTGGGTGGCGCGCTCGCCGGCGCTTTCGTCACGCTCGCCCTCACCCCAGCCGAGCTCGACAGCTGGGGTTGGCGCGTGCCGTTTCTGCTCGGACTTTTGATCGCACCGGTGGGCCTCTACATCAGTCGCTACATGGAAGAAACCGACGAATTTGTCGCGGCTCAAAAAAGCCCGATTGCGCGCTTGCCACTGACGACCCTGCTGGTCGACAACCTGCGTGGCATCCTGGTGACCTTCGGGCTCATCGTATGCGGCACCATTACGTACTACGTGGTATTGATTTACATGCCGACCTTCGCGCAAAAGCAATTGCACCTGCCGCTAGGCACGGCGTTCGCGGTCCAAGTCATCGCCTTAGCGTGCTTGACCGCGGTGATTCCACTGGTGGGCATGCTCTCCGATCGCGTGGGACGCAAGCCCGTGCTACTCGCTGGCTCGGCGTTGTTGCTTGTCGCGCTATTTCCGTTGTTTGAACGCGTGCAGGCCGGCCCAACCTTCGCCAATTTGCTGTTGATGCAAGTGGTGTTGTGCAGCCTGCTCGGCGTGTATTACGGTCCGCTGTCGACCGCGGTGGCCGAACAATTTCCGCCTGGCGTGCGTTCAACCGGCTTGTCGCTGGCCTACAACCTCGCGGTCATGATCTTTGGCGGCTTCGCGCAATTCATCGTCACGTGGTTGATCGGCGCCACCGGGAATCCATTGGCGGCAGCCTACTATGTGATGTTCGGCTGCGTGGCGGGTTTTGTCGCGGCGTGTTTTATTCGTACCCAGCCGGCGGTTAACTAAGATCGCGTGGGGTCTGCCGCAGGTTACCCACCGGAAGTTCGATGGTGGCTTCAAGGCCGCGCTCGGGAAGATTCCGCAGGCGCAAGGCGCCACCGTTTTGTTCGATCAGATTGCGCGCGATGGTTAGCCCCAAGCCCGTGCCGCCGGTGTCGCGCGAGCGCGACGTCTCGACGCGATAAAACGGCGCAAACACCGCTTCTAGCTGTTCGGCGGGGATCCCGGGGCCGCCGTCAGTGATCGTGACCACGGCGGTATCCGCGCGCCGCGCGACGGCGACCCGCGCATAACCACCGTATTTCACCGCGTTATCGAGCAAGTTCGTGAGACAGCGGCGGATGGCGTTAGGGCGCGCCTTCAACACCATTCCCAACGCACCACTCAAGGTCACATCGGCGCCCGTGTCGCTGGCATCGCTACACACACTGTCGAGCAGCGAATCAAGGTCGACCGACTGCCAGGTTTCCGGTGCTGCCATGCTCCGCACGAGCTCTAGTCCATCGGTAATCGTCGTTTGCATGTGCGCGAGATCATCGACCAGTTTCTCACGCAATTGTGCATCGTCGACTTTTTCCAGACGTAGCCGCAGACGAGTCAGCGGCGTTTGTAAATCGTGCGCAATCGCAGCCAACATGTTAGTGCGCTCATCAATGTGATGACGAATTCTGGCGACCATCGCGTTAAATGCGATGGTCGCGCGCTGTACTTCAGAGGGACCCGAGACCGGCAACGGCGGTCGATCGAGTTCAT
>JAYUEZ010000563.1:0-3061 GCA_043738965.1 Gammaproteobacteria bacterium | reverse complement strand
ACTGATCAAACATGTTGGGATCATTGACACCCATAGTGTAACCGCCGCCAACCGACTTCACTTGCTCGAGACGGGTCATGCGATTGCTCTGCACGTCGTGCGCATGAACATTGCACCATGACCAATACGGCCCTTGCTTGCCGTCTTGTACGTTCTTGTCGCCATTTTCATAAACCGAATAGGTGCCATCGAACGATTTAAACGGCTCGCCACGCCGATCGTAGGTCACCATATTGACTGGCAACATCGTGCGAGAATCGAACCACACGCGCTTCTTCGACACCGGCGCGCGCGGATAACCCGTCGGCTCGGCTTCGACCACGATGGTCTCTGGGATCAGTTCAACCTTGGTGTCCCAGAACGTAATGCCCTTCGGCCCGCCATGCGTCGTGCCTTCCCAATTGTCGTGGCCACTGTTCCAGTTTTGCGAAAGCCCCGATAAAAACGGTCCACGACCGATGATTTTGTAATTGCTCCACGTGAGGTACGGATCGCCTGCGGTCCACGCATCCGATAAGTACAGCGTGGTGCCAGGAATCAAAGGTTCGAAGCGCTGGCTCGACGGGAAGCGCCGCACCCGCTTGAACTGCGGCAGGAAGCCCATCAACTCAGGGAATTTAGTTTGGTCGTATTCCCAGATATTTAAGAACGACGTGCCTTTGGCATCGTTCGGAAACGTAAAAAACACTGATTGATAGCGCAGTTTAGATTCCGCGCCGAGCAAATAGGGTTTGGGATCAATCGTCACGCGTCCGACCGCCGCGTATTCGCACCAGCACACTTCGTAGTGATGCGATTGCTCGCCGTCGTCACCAATTTCGTAATCCTTGATTGTGTAGAACGACACATCGTGCCGACCCCACGACAGCGTGATCGGGATAAAACACTCAGCGCCGGTGGTCGGTTCCGGAAACGGATTACCGCCAATCCACGGCTTGCCCTCTTTCGTATAAATATTGCCGATGGCATCGAGCTGGGCTTGGCCTTTGTTGCGCAGCGTGGCTTGGATGTAGTCGATGGGACTCAGGCGTGTCATGTCCTTCACCGAATCGACCAATTGGAGTTTGCGGCCCATTTGCTTGATCTGCATGAAGCGAATGGGGTCGAGCAGATCTTGGACGGCGTCAACATTGTTCACATCGATGATGTCACCGGGCTTGAATTTGCCCTTGGTGTACATCTCGATCGACATTAATTCGTCAGGATAGACGTTCTCGAAGGTCCCGTTCTTGGCCACCGCGTCCCATACGCTGCCGAACACGCCAGCGCCCAGCACGCCGCGCGCGGTCTGTTTGATGAAATGGCGCCGACTGTAATTAAAATCGTACTTCAGAATCCGCATGATGAGCACTCCGTTAAGACGAGGTTCGGAACTCTGCTTAGCCGGCGCGAGTTCCCGTGGCTGCGCGCTGCGCTGCCACCAGCTATCGGTTAATGAGGATTAGACGCTGAGCGCGGCAAATTGTTCGTTAATTCGCGATGTATTTAGCGTGCGCCCGATAAAGACCAGTCTAGAACTGGTATCGCTGTCAGGCCAATCCGACAGCCATTGTAGCGGGTAAAACTTATTCTGCACCGCGTGAATAACGGCGGGGCGCCCGCCTTTCTCGCGAAACCCAGCAATCCCTTTAATCCGCAGGATTTCCTCACGTTGTTCGTTGACGAGTCGATTCAAGAAGACCGTGGTGCCGGCCAAACTCAACGGCGCCGGATGCACGATCACGTGGCTCGCGTAGTGGTGAGCAGCGTGGTCGTGACCCGCGTGTGTAGCGTCCGCAGTGTCGTGGTCGTGCCTTGCCATCGATAAGGTCGCTTGAAAGAGACGTCGACCGAATAATTGTTGCGAAGCAATATTACCGTCCGTCGCGACATAGCGCAGCGCCCGCGGATTGAGCGTCGCCAACAGCGCCTCGGTCGCGGCGAGTTCAACTGGCGTCGCGATGTCTTGTTTGCTAACGACGATGAGATCCGCCAACGCGACCTGATCACTGGCCGTTTGATGCGCCGGCAGGGTGGTGGCCGCGTTCACCGCATCGACCACCGTCACCACCGAATCCACTTCATACACCTGCATCAACGGCGGGTTCGCCATTAGCGTGTGTAGCAGCGGAATGGGATTAGCCAACCCACTGGTCTCGACAATCACGCGATCGAAGGGTCGAATTTCTCCCAGCTGCCGTTGCCGGAATAGATCGCGCAACGTCATGACCAAATCGGTTCGAATGGTGCAACACAGGCAGCCATTTTTGAGTTCGACCACGGATTCGCTTAAGTTCGCGACGATGAGGTGATCGATACTAACGGCACCGAATTCATTGATGATGATGACGGCGTTCGCGAGTTCTGGTTGCGTCAGTAACCGTGAGAGCAAGGTGGTCTTGCCGCTGCCGAGAAAGCCGGTGAGTAAGCTGACGGCGATTTTAGCCTTCATGGGTATGCAAGCCGAGGCGCGTTCAATTCACGGCGCGCTCAGTCCCACCCCAAAACTTCTTACGGATTTCGGTCTTTAATACCTTGCCGACTGGCGAGCGTGGAAGGTCGGGCCAGAACTCAACGTTCTTCGGGGCTTTAACGCTCCCGAGTCGCTGTTTGGCATATTCGATGATTTCATGCGCGTCCGCGGTTTTATCCGGTCGCAGTAACACAATCGCGGTTACAGCTTCGCCCCATTTCGGATCCGGCACGCCGATAACCGCGCAGTTCTCGACCGCCGGATGACCGTTAATCGCCGCTTCCACTTCGGCCGAGAACACGTTGAATCCGCCCGTGATGATCATGTCTTTTTTACGATCGACGATGTAGACGTAACCCTCTTCGTCCCAGTACGCGACGTCGCCCGTGTGATGCCAATCGAAGCGATGCGCTTCCGCCGTTCCTTCGGGATTGCGGTAATAACAGGGCGCGACCAGATCGCCACGCACCACCACCTCGCCCTTTTCACCGCGCGGTACGAGCGCGCCATCGTCATCCATAATCGCCATCACGCTGAGCGCTCCCGGTCGCCCGCAGCTCTTCAATCGATGACGCAGCGCCGGGTCACGTGCGGCGGCCGCGAGTTCGT
>JAYUEZ010000562.1:0-3066 GCA_043738965.1 Gammaproteobacteria bacterium | reverse complement strand
GGCTGGGGGACTAGGATTCGAACCTAGACTGGCGGAGTCAGAGTCCGCTGTCCTACCGTTAGACGATCCCCCAAGCGAGCAGAGTTCGAACCGTACGGTCCGAAAAAAAGCGCGCTTAGGATAACCGAAAAATCGTCCGCGGTATGACCAGGAATGGCCTCGCCAGAATTTCCGAAATTCGCCGCCGCGAGAGACTACGACTCGCGAGCAATTGTCGCGTGAGCGCGTCGGCATCATGACAGATCGCCGCTAAATGCTCGGCTGGCAGCATGCCGCATTCGGCGGCGAGATAGAGTTGGGTTTGCAGTACGGCGAGCGCCTCTAAACTTTCGTTCAAGGCTTCTTGTCGTTGCGTCCACTGCTGGGCGTTAAAAGCTGCGGCAATTCGTTCGGGGATCGTAAACGCATTGGCGATAATGCGGTCGGCGAACCCGCGATCATTTAAATCAGGAAGCAAACGATAGACGTGAATCGCGACGTCGCAGCCGCGACTCCAACTGCCAATTACCGAGGGATTGAGTAACGACGACATATGACCTCCTTGTCATTGCCCTGGTGAGGGCGTGAATAGCGCCAGCTTCCTGCCAGCGCGATGTGTTGAAAATTTAGCGTTTGCTGTATTGCGGGCGCTTACGGGCTTTGTGCAAGCCAACTTTCTTACGTTCAACTTCGCGCGCATCGCGAGTTACAAAGCCGGCGGTGCGTAGCGGGCGACGTAGCGCCTCGTCGTAGACCATTAGTGCGCGCGTAATGCCATGGCGCAATGCGCCTGCTTGGCCCGTGATGCCGCCGCCACTGACGGTGGCGTTAACATCAAAAGTCGTTAGGTGATCGGTGGTTTGCAACGGTTGGCGGACCATCATTTGCGCGGTTTCGCGCCCAAAATAGACTTCAATCGGTCGGCCATTAATCGTGATGTTGCCGGTGCCTTTGGAGAGGAAAACTCGCGCGGAGGAGCTTTTGCGGCGGCCGGTGCTGTAGTAGGTATTCGTCGTCGCCATTATCTATATTTCCAGCGGTTGCGGTTGTTGCGCGGCGTGGCGGTGCTCGCCCCCCGAGTAGATCTTCATTTTCTTGAACATAGCGCGACCCAGGGGCCCTTTAGGCAACATGCCTTTCACAGCACGTTCCAGCGCATTACCCGGCGCTTTTTGATTCAGTTTTTCGAAGCTGACGGATTTCATGCCGCCGGGATAACCCGAATGATCATGATAAAACTTATCGGTGGCTTTGGCGCCGGTGACGCGAAGTTTGCCGGCGTTTAAAACGATGATGTAGTCGCCGGTATCCATATGCGGAGTAAATTCCGGTTTGTGCTTACCGCGCAGGCGATGGGCGAGCTGAGAGGCAAGGCGGCCGAGGACTTTATCGGTGGCATCGACGACAAACCAATCGCGCTTGATCGTCGATGGCGTAGCGGTAAAGGTCTTCATGGGTTGCGCCCTGCGAAAAAGAGGCGCAATGTAGACCGCCGGTCACCTCCTTGTCAATCAGAAATGACACGGTATCCGTCTGTTTTAATGATGTTTTCATGCGGCGTTTTCGCTCCTCTATGAAGTCAGCCGCAACCGCCTCCGGCACCGTCCCAGATGCGCTGATCAAGCACTTCGATGCATTCCTGCGGGGCTTTGTGCAGCAACGAATCGCGACATCGCCACGCGCCGCTCCGGCCGCCGGCGTCGCCCACGACCCGCTCGATGTGCAAGCCACCATCCAATCCGGACAACTAATGCGGGTGAATCACACTGGGGAAGTTTGCGCACAGGCGCTTTATATCGGTCAGACGGCCACCGCCAAATCGGCTACGCAACGTGAATGCCTGCAGGCTGCGGCAGAGGAGGAACTCGACCATTTAGCCTGGTGTCGGGACCGGCTGAAGGAACTAGGCGCCCGTCCCAGTCATCTAAATCTCGTTTGGTATACCGGCGCCTACCTTATCGGTCTTCTCTCTGGGTTGGTCGGAGATCGTTGGAGTCTGGGCTTTTTGCTCGAAACCGAGCGCCAAGTCGTTGCCCACCTCGAAACTCATCTCTCGCTGTTGCCACCGGCGGACTTAGTGAGTCGCGCGATTCTCACGCAGATGAAAGATGACGAGGCTAAACATGCCGCGACCGCCGCGCGCCAAGGCGCCATTGAACTCCCGCAATGGGTCAAGCGGATAATGCGTATACAGGCAAAATTCATGACGACCCTCGCGCGACGCTTCTAAAAACAAACGCGCTCGTAGAACGCTACAAAGGAACCTGCCCTCGCAATGAAACGTTACGCCCGACTGTCTTTAATTCGCGTTGCCACCATGGCGCTGCTAAGCGCCATGGCTCCTCTTAAATCGAGTTTGGCGGCATTGCCCGAAGGCCTAGTCGGCACGCCCATGCCAAGTCTTGCCCCGATGCTCGAACGAGTAACGCCGGCGGTCGTGAACATTTCCACTCAAGGGCATGTGCAGCTGCAATCCAATCCGCTGTTCAATGATCCGTTCTTTCGACGGTTTTTTAATGTGCCCAGTTCTCCGCGCGAGCGCAAAACCCAGAGTTTGGGATCGGGTGTCATCGTGGATGGGCGGCGTGGATTGGTATTGACGAACAACCACGTTATCGCCAATGCGGATCAGATCTCGGTGCGCTTGGTGGATGGTCGCGACTACGACGCCAAACTTATCGGCACGGATCCGGAAACCGATGTCGCTGTCATTCAAATCAGCGGCACCAAACTCACGGCCTTGCCGCTCGCGAATTCGGAGCAACTGCGCGTCGGCGATTTCGCGGTCGCGATCGGAAATCCATTTGGATTGGGGCAGACCGTCACGTCGGGAATCGTCAGCGCGTTGGCGCGGAGTGGTCTTGGCATTACCGGCCACGAGGATTTGATTCAGACCGATGCGTCGATCAATCCCGGCAATTCGGGGGGCGCGCTCGTCAACCTGCGCGGCGAGCTAATCGGCATCAACACTGCGATCTATTCGCAGAGCGGCGGCAACATTGGCATTGGCTTTGCGATTCCGATCAACATGGCCAGCCAGGTCATGGAACAGTTAGTGAAATTCGGCGAGGTGAATCGCGGCTTTCT
>JAYUEZ010000561.1:0-3067 GCA_043738965.1 Gammaproteobacteria bacterium | reverse complement strand
TTCCATTCGACGATACCAGCCACCACCGGTACCGGATTGTTCCAATGCACGAAGCCACAGCGGTGATCCATGCACGTATCGCGGGCGCGTCCACCGATCTCGATCCGGCGTAAGAGCTGGCCACATTGGGGACAGTATTTCATGTTGAGCATGTTCTCATTTCATCGATGGAAAATGAAGATCGAAATCGGCGCGATTGCTGATCGGTCAGCGCGCGGTACCGGATGAACTTGCTGCATCCCGGGAAAATTCTTAAGGCGTCGCGCGAATCGCGGTCCGGATAAGATCGATTAATTGCGCGATCTGCGTTTCACTAATGATCAACGCCGGGCCGATGGCAATGATGTCTCCGGTGTAGCGCACCATCGCGCCGTGATCGAAGCAATGATGAAAAATGTCCATCGCACGCATGCTCGCGGCGCCGGCGCGGGGTTCGAACTCGACCGCGGCGGCGAGTCCTAGATTTCGCGTGTCGATGACATGCGGCTCTCCGCGTAGTGAGTGAATCGCGTCGGCCAATACCGGTTCGAGCGCGTCGACCCGTTCGAACAACCCTTCGCGCTGATAAACCTCGAGGGCAGCGACTCCAGCGGCGCAGGCGAGCGGGTGCCCCGAGTAAGTGTAGCCGTGAAAAAATTCGACCAGATGCTCAGGGCCGGTCATGAAGGCATCGTAGATCTCTTTTTTAACGAGCACGCCACCGAGCGGCACCACGCCGCTAGTGATGCCTTTCGCAAACGCGATGAAATCCGGCACCACGCCAAATCGATCCGCCGAGAACAATGATCCCATACGACCAAAGCCCGTGATGACTTCATCGAAAATCAGCAAAATCCCGTGGCGGGTGCAGAGTTCGCGAATTCTCTCAAGGTAGCCGAGCGGCGGCACGATGACGCCGGCCGAACCCTGCATTGGTTCAATGATGAGCGCGGCGATGGTCGAGGCATCGTGGAGTTGGACGAGACGTTCCAATTCGTCGGCGAGGTGCGCGCCCCAGGTTGGTTGACCGCGACTGTACGCCATGTGCGCGAGGTCATGCGTGTGCGGCAGGTGATCAACCCCGGGTAGCAAGGCGCTCGCAAAGGCTTTGCGGTTCGCGACCATGCCGCCGACGGAAATTCCACCGAAGCCAACCCCGTGATAACCCTTGGCGCGTCCGAGCAACCGGAAGCGCGAGGCCGCGCCGCGCGCCTGGTGATAGGCGAGGGCGATTTTGAGCGCGGTGTCGACGGCCTCGGATCCGGAATTCGCGAAAAATACGTGATCGAACCCGCGCCCGGTGGCGGTGGTGAGTGCCCTCGCCAATTCAAACGCCCGGTCATGCCCGGTTTGAAACGGGGGTGCATAGTCGAGGACATCGAGTTGGTGTTTAACTGCTTCGACAATTTTCGGATGACGATGGCCGGCGTTACTGCACCATAATCCGGACAGGCCATCGAGGATGCGTCGACCATCGGCCGTCGTGTAATACATCCCGTCGGCTTGGACCACGAGTCGCGGCTGCTTTTTGAACAGGCGATTGTGGGTAAACGGCATCCAGAGCGGTTCGAGTGTGGGATAAGTCGTCGGCACACGGTCGTGATTGTTCATGGTCCGAATCCTCTCACTGCCTTCTTGTCGGTGCCAGAGATCCTACCGCGGTTCGGGTGGCGATGAGCGAATCCGACGCAGGTGATAGGATGTGACGCATGGCAGTCATGGGGTGCAAGGTCGAGTGAAACGCGAACGAAATCCGGAGCAACCGCCCCTGCGCAGTCTGCGCCTGGCGGTGCTTATCGGCTTGGTGGTTACCGTGCTGGCGTCGGCGTTGGTGCAATTCGGCGTCGCGCGGTTTTTACTGGTCGAACATTATCTCGAACATGAGCGAGACGATGGCACCGCAAACGCCGAACGTGCGCTCGGGTATTTCAACCGCGAATTGCATCGCTTGGACCAAATTGCCAAGGACTGGTCGCAATGGGACGATGCGTACGACTTCGTGCAGGGCAAAAACGCCACGTTTATTCAAAGTAACATCCTGCGCGACGTATTTACCAACCTGAAACTTGATCTAATCGTTTATGTCGCCGCCGATGGCACGCTGCGCCTGGCGCGCAGCATGAGCGCGGACACCGGGGAGCCGCTCGATATTCCACCGGAAGTGGCGGCGCTTTTTTCCACGCCCAATAGGGGCTGGTTGGTGGCACATCGAGACAACCGGGCAACGCTCGGTTTCGTGCAAACCACGCATGGACTTTTGGCGGTGGCTGTCCACCCTGTGCATCGCAGCGACGGTGACGCTCTGGGTCCGAGCGTCGGTACTCAAATATTTGCGCGCTATTTAGGTTCCGAATTCGTGCAGGATGCACGTGATGCCTTGCGCGAAGACGTCGCGTTATTCCGCGTGGAATCGGCCACGTTGCCGCGCGATGTACAACGTGCGACGGAAGCATTGTCCGCCACGAATCCGGTATTGGTGACGCCCATCGACGACGCAACGCTCGGCAGCTATGCGTTGTTAAACGCACAATCCGGGGCGCCACTGGCGGTGGTCAGGACCACTGCGCCGCGGCGGGGTTACGCGGCAGCTGTCCAAATTCAGCGGTATCTTCTGTGGGCGACTCTTACGATCGGCGTATTGGCGGGACTCGCCATATTCTGGTTTATCGAGCGCCGCATCATGCACCGGCTGGTGGTGCTCGACCGCGCGGTGCAACAGGTCGCGGTGGATGGCGATTCCGCGGGCCGGGTGCCGGAATTCGAGAATGCCGACGAAGTCGCGCGACTCGCCCATTCGGTGAATGTAATGCTGATCGAAATCGACGCCCAGCGCAGACTCCGCGAGGCGCGCGACGCGGCAGTGCTGGCGAGCCGTCTGAAGAGCGAATTCCTCGCCAACATGAGTCATGTAATTCGCACGCCCTTGTACGGCGTCATGGGGATGCTCGAGCTCACGCTGGAAGGCGACCCGCCCATCGCACAACGCGAGCGCATCGCTACCGCCTATCAGTCGGCCAATAACTTGCTGAACTTGATTAATGACATCTTAGATTATTCGCAGCTCGAAGCCGGGGCGCTCGCCATGGAA
>JAYUEZ010000560.1:0-3071 GCA_043738965.1 Gammaproteobacteria bacterium | reverse complement strand
TTCACCATCAGCCCACAGGCCGCGCGCTCGGGCAGGCGCGCGCTGATGCGCTCCCAGGCCTGGGCGTACTCGGTTCGCGGGAACATCGCATCGCGCAGCACCCAGCGTGCAAAGGCGCCGGGCTTGCGCCTGAGCGAAGGCAGCATGTGGCGCCAGTCGATGCGTCGAGGATGGCGATCGGCGACGCTGCCGTACAGGCGTTCGCAGGCGAACACCTTCACCCCACCGAGCCAGGCCTCGAGGTGCGCGCTGTAGAGTCGCACCTTCAGCCGGTGGCCGGCCAGGCGCGAGGGCACGCTGTAGAGCGCGCTCTTGGCACTGAACACGCCGAACTTGCTCACGCGCGCATCGAGCTCCTCGAAGTCAGCCGTGCGCCGCTCGGGCAAGGCTTTGAGGCTCGCGCGTTCGGCTTCCCAGGCCGGCGCGAGCCGCCTATTGAGTCGTCGTACGGTCTCGGCGACGAACTGGCTGTAGGTCTCCAGGTCGGCGAACTCGCGGCTGCCACGCAGCAGCAAGCCCTGATCGAGGGCGCGCTTCAGGCTGCCTTGGCGCGATTCGATGGCGCCATTCTCGTGGCTCTCGCCCGGGTTGTTGCGGCTCGCGCGCAGCCCGTAGTGGGCGCACAGCTCACGATAGCGCGCAGTGAGCTCCTCGTGCTCGGCGAGATTGTTGAACGCCGCCGACAGGCTGTCGGTGCGGTGTTCTTCGGGCACGCCGCCAGCCATCCATAGTGCATCCTGCAACCCGCAAGCGAGCGCCTGGAAGCTCTCGCCGCCGAGCACCACGCGCGCATGGCGCCAGCCGCTATGCGCAAGGTGTCACCAGCGGATATAAATTGACACAGTGCAGCGATTGAAAACTGATACACCGTTTTGAGAAGATGGCCGCATTTTGGAAGCGGCCGTGATCACAGACGAGGTGTATGTGGAAATTGAATTACTGAGGAAACACGGCTTGAGCTTGCGCAAGATTGCCAATGAGGTGGGATGCGCGGTAAACACGGTGCGTCGGCATTTGGAAACCGACAGCCTGCCACGATACCAACGGTCGGCTCCGCGCGTGACCAAGCTGTCGCCGTTCGAGATGTACTTGGGGGAACGGCAGGCTGCGGCGCGCCCGGCGTGGATCCCGGCGACGGTGTTGCAACGCGAGATCGCCGCGCAAGGTTATGTCGGCGGATTGAGCCAGCTGCGCGCCTTTCTGCGCAGCCTCAAGCCCTCTTTACCGATTGATCTGGTGGTGCGTTTTGAGACCGCTCCGGGCGAGCAGATGCAGGTGGACTGGGTCGAGTTCCGCAAGGGCAAAAACCCGCTCTATGCGTT
Organism: Gammaproteobacteria bacterium; assembly: GCA_043738965.1. GTDB lineage: Bacteria > Pseudomonadota > Gammaproteobacteria > CAIKBL01. The sequence continues at coordinate 1,749 of JAYUEZ010000560.1, read as the reverse complement.
TTGCGCGACGCTGGGTTTCAGCCGTGCGAGCTTTGTCGAATTTGTCACCGACATGAAAGTCGAGACACTGATCGCGTGCCATCAGCACGCCTTCGAAGCCTTTGGTGGCATCAGCCAGCGAGTGCTCTACGACAATATGAAGACCGTGGTGCTTGAACGCGATGCGTGCGGCCAGGGCGAGCATCGCTTCCACGCCGGGTTTCTCGATTACGCCCGCCACTGTGGTTTCGTGATCAAGCTGTGTCGCCCGTATCGCGCCAAGACCAAGGGCAAGGTCGAGCGCTTTAACGGCTATTTGCGACGCTCGTTTTACGTGCCGTTGGTGGCGCAACTCAAGCAGGTCGGGCTGACCCTGGACGCGGTCACCGCCAATATCGAAGTCCGTCGCTGGCTAAGAGAGGTCGCCAATCAACGCATCCATGGAACGACGCAAGTGCGTCCCGCCCAACGCTTGCAAGAAGAGCGTCTGCAAAGAATACCCGCCCCCTGGCGCGGGGACATCAGCGCCGCGCGTCCCCAGAGCACAGGGGCTAGCATGCCAGCGCAACGGCCGGTCACCGTCATCGAACAAATAGCGCAGGCGACACCGCCGCAACATCCCTTAGCGGTGTACGAGCGCCTGCTTGACCAGATCCGTGATGAGCTGGAGGTGGCGGTATGAATCTCCAACACGAAAGAATGCTGACGCTGTGCGAGTCGCTCAACCTACCGTTCGTGGCCCAGGCTTACCCGGTTGCAGCACAGGACGCCGCGCAGCAGGAAACCGCCTATAGCGACTTCCTGGAAGGCCTGCTCAAGGCCGAAGCGGCCGGACGCAACGTGAGAAAGCAAAACATGCTCACGCGCCTGGCGGGGTTTCCGGCGATCAAGACGGCTGGATGATTTCGATTATGAATTTGCCCAAGGCGTGAAGCGCAGCCAGATCGAGGAGTTGGCGGGGCTGGGCTTTGTCGAGCGCAATGAAAATGTCGTACTGATCGGCCCCTCCGGAGTGGGCAAGACCCATTTGGCGATTGCCTTGGGTTACCGTGCGGCACAGGCCGGCATCAAGAGCCGCTTCACCACTGCGGCTGATCTGTTGCTGACGTTGGTTACCGCGCACACGCAAAACCAGCTGAAAAGCGTCATGCACCGGGCCATCAACAGCTATCGCCTGCTAATCATTGACGAGATCGGCTACCTGCCGATGAACCGAGAGCAGGCCAACCTGTTCTTCCAGGTGATCGCGGCCCGCTATGAAAAGGGCAGTTTGATCGTCACCAGCAACTTGCCCTTCGGCCAATGGGATGCCACTTTCGCCCAAGACGCCACGCTCACCGCTGCACTCCTTGATCGTTTGCTACATCACGCGCGCATCGTGCCGATAGCTGGCGAGAGCTATCGCCTCAAACATCAGTGTGCCGCAGGAATGGTGAAACCGAAGCGGGAGAAGTTGCTGTCGGCATGAGCGGGAACTGCGTGACAAAGTAATGGGGGTGTATCAGTTTTAAATCGCTGCTTGATGGAAAACTGTATCAATTTTAAATCGCCGTTGACACCCCTCCCACACCACCGTACGAACGGGTCACGTATACGGCGGTTCGGCAGATTAAGTTAATACGCATGAGTCCCTTGTGCCGGAGCGGCTCAGTGGCAGCACACGCATCAACCGGAGCGTCATTTCTGGCCGCGCCAAGCCCGCTTTCATCCCAGCCCGCAGGCTTACGCCCTCGGGACTCGCCGGATGCAATAGTGGTCTTCCTTGGCAAG
>JAYUEZ010000559.1:0-8105 GCA_043738965.1 Gammaproteobacteria bacterium | reverse complement strand
AAGAAACTCATATCCAATTTTTTCCAGTTCGGCCGCGGCAATTCGATTCGCCTGCCATTTTCGCTGAAAGTCGCCACTGGTTGAAATGGTTACAAGGAGAGCGGCGATTATCGAGAATGCAGCGGCGAGATCCTTCCTCGCGCCTTCATTTCTTATGAATGTCTCAAGCTTTAGGGTCAGTGCGGCCAAGGCGCTTAGCAACGCTGCGACAAACGTGCAGCCCCAATAAACGCCGCTCCACATCGCGGCACTCCGACGCGTTTCAAGGAAGTTATCGAGGATTGCAGTCGCTACAACGGACCGGTCGGATGGCTGTGCGTCATGCATAGTGACTAGTGCCGCCTGAAGGGCACCGCTCCGTGGCCATATGTTCGGGTTTGTTACGAACCACCATGTGCCGACCGCTACTGCGCATATAACAATCGTGACCGTCAGGATCCGCATTATTGGTGAAGTCTTATCCGGTTCACTCATGACACTATCTTTGATGCCCTACGTTTGACATGAGAGGCAGATGGAGGGCGGAGCCCGGAAGCTGTCCCCTCGATGGAAGGTTAGGCGTCGCCGGCTGTGCCTGAAACTTACTCATGGCTCGGTAGACGAAGCCTTGGCATGAGAGCAAACACTACAAGCATAACGAGGTAGACAGAACCAGAGACCTTGTCTCGGCTGCCGACGTCTCTGCACGGGTTTGATCTTGGAGGGCAACTGCTAGCCCCAGCTCTCCGCAGACCGCAAGAGCCAGTGCAAAGAGCCCGACTACGGAACTGAACTTCAAGGAAGCGTCGAAGTATGTACCCCGCAGCGACGAAGATTACGATGGCCACTCAACTACTGCCGGGAGTGGTGCGTGATCGGATCTCTGTAACCCCCACGAGTGCATGTATGGCGCGCTCAAGTGGGGCGGCTACCAACCGCTCGATCTCGTAGGCATCCCCACTTGCGACTACTGTTTCCACAACGACTACTTGACTCATTGAGTTTGGGCCGTTTGCGCACGCGGCCAACAGTAAGGGGACAAGGAACGTACGAAGGGCGGAGAACATTTGAGACGTCTAACGGCTTACGTGAACCGCGCCGGCCACCGAAGTGACCGCGCAGCGCCAGGGCGCACGTCCCGTGCGTCAGTTCTCGGACTGATTGAATTCAAGCGCTTCGCGCAGCGTTTACTCGCAAAGATTCCAGTAGCGCATCGCGCGTTTCTTCTTGGCAATTCACGCCAGATACTTCCTCAATCCAGCCGATCCACCATCCGGCGTCTTCTTTTACTACAGCGGTGTAATTCGTGTTCATAGGGGAAGTGTAGCCTACGTTCTTAATGACACATAACGTCCAAGCTCAGCGGCGGACCTGCGAGGCGGGACTGTCCTTTGGAGCACCTTGTTGGGCAGCAGCTTTACGGTGAAAAAATGCGATGCTGGTGCCAGCTACAACAGCCGCAAACCCGAACATATGAAATTGCTGGTGCACGACTGGAAGCTGTCCTCTCGATGGAAGGGTTCGGCGTCACCGCTGTATGCAAGCAGTCTCTACGCTGCCGCTGCGTGGAACTTCATGCCGAGTGCTTTCGCTACTTTCAGGACTGTCGCGAAACTCGGATTTCCTTCGGCACTGAGTGCACGGTAGAGGCTCTCGCGGCTCAGACCTGCGTCTTTCGCTACTTGGGTCATTCCCTTGGCGCGCGCGATGTTCCCAAGCGCTCTGGCAATACTTGCTGTGTCGTCTGGAGCCTCTTCCAGCCACGCATCAAGGTAAGCGGCCATTTCTTCGGGCGTACGAAGATGTTCAGCGACATCGTATGGAGTGGTCTTGGCTTTCGCCGACTTCCTGGCTGGTGTCTTGGGCATAGTGGACTACTCCTTGAAATCTTTGGCCAACTTGGTAGCCGGGGCCGAAGTCGACCTTCAATTCAGACACGCCATCCGTGAGGTCTCGGTGCTGACCAGGATTCCCATCGATCAAACGGTCGACACGAACCAAAATGCGTGCTCGTCCAGTTCGATCTCTCAGCGCGTCAAGCCACTCGCGATATTCTTCCGTCTTCTCTACGCGCACGCAGCGATTGTAGCTCAAGAGCTACATACGTCAAGAGCGCAGATGATCTGGCCAAGTGACGTCCAACGCCCAAGCTCAGCCGCCGTTTTGCCGTAGCGCCTTGTTGGGCCCCCAGCATTCACCGACGAAGAAGCATCGGAATCCAAGCGACGAGCAGCGTTGCGAAAAAACGAAAGGAATGATTTGCACAGTTGGGAACATCATCAGGAAGATTGATGCCGCTCCGTTTTGACGCCGTGCAAACGCGCATTTGTAACGGAGGCACATCGCCTTGAAACCGCTGCCTATACATCGTGAGCCAATGACCCTTCTCGAAATTCAGGAACATGGCCGTATTACAACAAGTGGCGACGACTCTGCTGGTTAGGGAGTCATTTTTAATCTTGTAAGGACGCAGCAACGACTGCACGTTGCTATATTCCACTCGGTCCTTGCGATACAAGAGAAAGTCAGTGCCTCCATCGGAATCCAAAATGGGAGCGGCACCCTGTAGTGCTTGAATTTGCTCACCACCCACTTGGCAGTCTTTACAGTAGCAGGCGGTATGCATGATGGGTTCGCCAAAAGCGCGAATCTTGACTTTGCCGCAGGAACACTCCGCGATTCGAGTAGGTTGATCGGCCATCGTATGTTCCTTCAAAAGATTTACTGGACGGATATGGACTACTTATTTCAGGTGATGCCAGCGTAAAGGCTTGGATGAAAGGTCTCGCTGAATGACACTTTTCGCTTCAAGATCAAGCTGAACGCATTTAAGCCACCAGCCCGCTATTGCTCCTTCTGGAAATTCACTGCCGGGAAGATAAGGTAAGACCTGTTCCCGCATTTCTGCTTGGGTTAATCCCGGCTTTTTGCGAGGGAGTACTTTTAGAAGCGCTTCTCGCATTGCTTCGTATTTGACAGCGTCAACCTGCGTGACATGGCTAGGCGATACGACATTTTGCACCGTAATGCGTAGACGCTTTGACTTTGAGGATGATGTCATGGGATTTTCCTTGAGGCCCAACGCTGGCCATGAGCCGCGCCGGCCACCTGCACGAAATAGAAATGCCGGCCCGTCACTGCGTCGGCTCGATTGTGTTGTTGGGCGGCTTACTACAAGTCATCGGGGGTTAGCCCGGTGTGCTTGGCGATTCGAGCCAACATCTTTGGGCCAATTTCGTCGGCGTCATGAAATGCGAATACAAAATTGGGCCAGTTTTCGCGTTCCATCGTTCGGTGTGATCCAGATTGGCGTATCGCGCGCCAACCAATCTTGTGCAACGCCGAAAGCACTCGGCTGGCCTTCGATGAAGGCCAGCGACTCATGCGGGAATAGAAATATTGATCGCGTGCGGACCATTCTCCTGATGTTCGAGGCGCTCGGCTAGAACTCGCAACGCAAGTATTTCTGCACGGGTCATCGCTTCGTCGCGACTAGCGCCATAGGCGAGAACTCCGGGTAGTTCAGGAACCTCGGCCAGCCAACGCCCGTCTTCCTCAAGTTCACATTCCAGACTGAACATCATGACGGCTTCCTCTTATAGGCTCTACAGATTCTACACCGCGCCAAAGTAGACGCCCAACACTCGGCATCAGCTGCGGCGCGCAGCGCCGTCGGCTGCATGCCGTTGATACTCATTGAGGCCCCCTCCTGGGACTTTCAGGCTTCGCCAGCTTGCTGACTGTCCTATGGTGAGAGTTCATTAACTCATGCCCAGAAGGGGGACTCATAGGCGATTTTATACCACAGCTCATCAGCATTATTGCGGCATCGATTTACACGCCAAACCAATGGTCGTCTGCATCATTAATCAGGCAGGCGAAACGGCTCTGCATACCAATATGAAGACAGAGCTCACCCTGCTCGCTGCCGCCATCGCACCCTACCGCGATGATTTGGTGATCAGCGTCGAGTGCCTGTTCACTTGGTACTGGCTCGCCGACTGGTGTGTATCCCAAGGCATTACCTTCGTCCTCGGCCATGCCCTCTATATGAAAGCCATCCACGGCGGCAAAGCCAAAAACGACCGCATCGATTCCGAGAAAATCGCGCGACTGCTGAAGGCCGGCATGCTCCCGCAAGCCTATGCCTATCCGGCCCGCATGCGCGCCACCCGCGACTTACTCCGGCGGCGCATGATGTTCACTCGCTATCGCGCTGACTTAAGCGCCCACGTCCAGAACACCGCCAGTCAATACAATTTGCCACCGTTAAATTTGCGCACCGATAGAAGAGCGGATCTGCCGGAGATCCCCGCACACTTTCCCGATCCAGTCGTCCGCCAAATGGTCGAACTCGATACCACTGTCATCGATCACCTCGATGAACAATTGCGGGTGCTCGGGCAACAAGATTGGCAATGCCACTCTCAAGTGGGCCTTCAGTGAAGCGGCGGTTTTGTTCCTCCGCGGAAATCCCGAAGCACAAAAAGCCATCACACGACTGGCCAGCAAACATGGCAAGGGCAAGGCACTGTCGATTCTCGATCACCGCCTCGGCCGCACCGTCTACGTCATGCTCACCAAACGACAACCTTTTGACAAGGCGCGCTTTATGGCAACCCTTTAACCAACCGGAGGCGACCGTGACACTCAAGGTCTAACTGATGAACACCCATAGACGACTTCGATGTCGAGCGCGTAGGTCAGTTTATCTTGCGCTTATGAAGCATCCTGGTTCATCTGGGCGATTGATTAGCGCGCGGTCGCGCTCCTTACATTCATTATTCGAATCGGTGTCTGCCCCGGTGGCAAGCTCGCCATTAACTACGTCATCCGACTTTGACGCTTTGAATGAGACGTTACAGGGTATGAAATGAATTCTAGTGTCGGCCATCGCGCGCTCACGCACGCGATGGCCGGGAAAACTCGATAAGTGTTTAGTGCAGGCAACGTCCTGACACTGCTGGCCAGAATCAAAGTCAGCGCGCCGAGCCGAACGATTTACTTCCGAATTCTTTTCGGCGGGCGACTATGGCCGTTGACAACCGGGGACCGCATAAGTGTTAGAGGGCAGATCAAAACGGTATGTCATCGTCCCACTCGGGTGGTTCGCTAATCGATGCATCGCCTGACGGAGCTACGATACTTAGCAACCTTTCCCCTTGAGCCAATAGTTGATCGTAGGTCATAACGGTAACACTGGTTAATCTATGATTTAGTCCATGGAGTGCGCGCAACCGCTCACTATGCCATTCGTTCGAACGGCCTATAACGATGATGGCCCGCGGGTGATAGGCAACGATTTCCGGATGGTCCCGTAGGCCGTTAGCAGCGACTTCATGTAAGACGTCCAGATATCGATGACATTGCCCGATCGCTCTCGACACATCGGCCGACCAATAGTAATTCCTGTGAGGTCGGTCGTATCTAAGTACATCCATGTCGGGGCGTTTCAACTCAACGAGGTCGCGATAACCGGCAATCACCGATGGGAGCAGCAAGTCCAAATTGTCGCTTGCGGTGATGTTCCGGACTTCGTCATTGACAACGTAGGCGCTTCCGAAAGCCCAAGAATGAGTTTGACACCAATCTTGGTATAACTGCTCGTCGGTTTCGCCGCGTTGCAGTTTTTCCCTAAGATCTGTGACGGCTGATTGCATTTCCCTTAGCCGAATTGCGCTACGCAATGAGCTTACAAGTTCGTCGCTGAGATCAGCGCCACTCAGGTGTTGAACAATATCTTCACGAGAGAGAACTTTCGCTAATGCCTTGGCGACCATTTGTGGATCATGCTCACCGATATCCGCTGTCCCTTCGGATACTCGAAGTAGAAGATAGGCACCATCGTCGTCTTGTTCGGCGACGGCCAGATGATCTCGGAGTGCTTTTAGTAGCTTTTGGGACGCTGCGCCGTTCAGATTTAGAGATTTTTCCTCGACAAACATCCAGTCATTAGGCGGCGGTGCCTTCGTATACGACTGAAGCTTTATCGATAGCTCGGTGTGATCTGAATGTGGTATGAAATATGGGACCAGGGATACGCGGGTTTTCCTAGATTCATGCAAGACGACAGCGTCACCGTAACTCACACGGCCCGACGCCGCTTCTTTACGGTTGATTCGCGTAACGTCGTCTTCGACCATTGGTCTTCCGCCCTCTAACGAAAAGGGCTTTATCCGACGTGCGGAAGCCTGTTGGATAAAGCCTGTTGGACTGAACCGCCGGCCTCAGTGCGTGGGCCTATGGGGAATGAATCGAAGGCCGCGACAATTATCGTTGGCGGTAAATACTGAACCGGCGCGGGCGTAGTGACAACTGTTCGCATGGGACGATAACCGGCGCGATGTCTGCGTTGAAGTGACTATCGCAAAGCGGCCATGGCGGGTCAATCTACGGCGTTCGTGCAAGCAGGCTCGCGACTGATCGCAGCGGCAGTCGTCACGGTAAGCACAGGGGATCGACACGCGGTTATCCCTTGTCGACAAGCGGTCCGCGTGCCCATGGTCGATAAGGCTGCAGGTGTGCGACGGTGTGGAGTTCACCCTGTCGGCAGACCGAACAGCGCAGGATCTCGACGGCCGCCACCCGTCGCCAGAACTCGACGAGTGTTTCTTTTAATTGGGGAGTGGGCGTTGGTAGGACGGGCGCGGCGAGTGCTTGCCGACAGCGCTTAAGCCGGTCGTGTTTGTGGCGACTGCTGATCAATCCGTAATGGCGGATGCGCACGAAGCTGCGGGGGAGAACATGGAGTAAGAAACGACGGATGAACTCCTGCGGCGTTAACGCCATCACACGCCGCCGCCCGCCATGCGCGTAATCGGTATAGCGGAAGCGAACGGCCTCGGCGGTCGCGCTGAGGAGTCGTTCGTTGGTGAGCGCGATGCGATGGGTATATCAACTTAGATATTCCAACACCTGGGCCGGTCCGGCCATCGGCGACTTCGCATAAACAACCCACGGTTGCGCGCGCAGTTGATTGATCAGCGTTTGCTGCTCCGCGAACGTAGCCAAACGTTCGGTCGTCCCGGTTAAGCAGAACGTGCGAAGTGCTTGACGAGGCCCGCGAGGAACTTGGCACGGAACACCTTCGAGAGTGCTTTGACCGGGAACAGAAGCCCCGACGCGGTGAGTGAGTGCCAGTGGCCTGCGGCGGCGAGCGCGCCGCCGGTGACCACGGCATGGATATGCAGATGCTGAGTCAGGGTTTGGCCCCAGGTATGCAGGACCAAGGTGGCGCCGAGCTGGCCACCCAACCAGCGTGGATTGGCGCCGAACTCGCGTAAAGTCTGGGCGACGGCTTGGAATAGCAACGCATAAATAATCTGTGAGTTGCCTTGGGCCAGCGCATTGATCTGAGGTGGCAGCGTGAAGACCAAAGGGAAGTACGGCACCGGGAGCAACTCACGACACCGCGCTGCGAGCCTGCGTTCGGCCGCTTGGGTTTGGCACTTGAGGCAGTGCCGATTGTGGCAGTAATGATAGGTGTAGTGGGTCGCGCCGCAGTGATCGCATTCGGCGATATGCCCGCCAAGCGCGACCGTCCGGCAGACGTCGACCGCCCGCATGGCGCGGTGCTGAACACCGCACAAACGATGCTCGGCGCGGCTCATGCATGGCACCGGGATGCGTGCGATGGAAAGCTTGCAGTTACGCGTAAAGGATATCGATTTCGCCTATCGACAAATTACGATTCGCGAAGGGAAGGGCAATAAGGACCGACCCGCGCCGCTACCGACCACACTGGTTAACTCTTTGCAGTCACATCTCGGTCGAGTCCGTGACTTACATAACCGCGATCTCGCGGAAAGGTTCGGCACGGTCTATCTACCGCATGCGCTCGCGGTAAAATATCCGCGCGCGAACCGCGAATGGAGTTGGCTGTATGTGTTCCCGTCGACGACGCGCGGTCGTGAGCCGCAATCGGGAGAAATCCGCCGCCATCATTGGCATGATCAGAACGTTCAACGTGCGTTACGTAAAGCCGCGCGCTATTTATCGATAAAAACTTTACGGTGAGCAAATAGCCATTCACCGTTTACTTTTCGCAAGGTGTCGTTATAGCCGCCAGTCACGCCCAATTCGCTCTTGCCATCCTTAATTAAAAAATAAATCAGATTGCAGAAGCC
>JAYUEZ010000558.1:0-8108 GCA_043738965.1 Gammaproteobacteria bacterium | reverse complement strand
GGCAGGCGCCGCGAAACTCATCGTCGCCCACCACGATCATCGTGACATAGCCATCGGTGGTCTTGAGTAGCTTGTAGAAATCCCCAATCAACGGCTTCGGCGCAAACCCTTCCGAGCCAACGAAGCTATGGTTCCAGTACGCCTCGGGCCACAGAAACGCGAGACTGGCGTCGAGCATCGAAAGCTCAACATGATGCCCGCCGATGCTACCGCGTTCACGCGCGAACAACGCACTCGAAATGGCTTGCGCGGCGGTTAACGCGGCAACTTTGTCGCTCGCGATGGTCTTCATCAAAGCGGGTACGCCGTGCGTGCCCTGCGCTGCGGCGAAGCCGGAAACACATTGAATCACCGGATCATAAACTCGTTGGTGCGCTCCCGGCCCGGTGGCGCCGAAACCGGAGATCGAAACATAAATGAGCTTGGGATTGAGCTTGTGCAGATCGTCAAATCCAAAACCGCTGCGATCGAGCGCACCGGGCCGTGAGTTTTGAACAAACACGTCGGCAGTCGCGATGAGCTTGTACAGCAGGGGGCGCAGTTGCGGATTCTTGATATCGACCGCCATCGAGCGTTTATTGCGGTTGAGGTAAGCGGTGTAGGCAGTGACGCCGCCGCGCACGCCGCCGACATGCCGTGACGGATCGCCCGTGCCCATCGGCTCCAAGCGGATCACGTCCGCGCCTTGATCCGCGAGCATCGCGGTGGCCATGGGGCCGGACGCGTTGCCGGTTGCTTCTACGATACGGACGCCGCGCAGTGGTTCCATCTTTAATCCTCGCTCGAATTATTCGTAGTTCGGTTGCCGCTTGGCGCGAAACGCCGCCACGCCTTCGGCGAAATCGGCGCTGGCGCGCACCTTATCGCCCAACACCTGTTCCTCGGGTTCGCGTGCCAGGGCGTTGGCTGCCAAGCCGGCGCTGACGTGATGCTTCACGGCCTGTACGGCGCGTGGACTGTTGGCGGCGATGGTCGCCGCCACTTCGAGCGCGCGTTCCATCAAGCGTTCCCTAGGTACGATTTCATTGACGAGGTTGATCCGGACCGCCTCGTCGGCTGAGATCATCTCCGCGGTCAGTAAGAGCTTCATGGCATGCACGTAGCTAATCTGATGCACGAGCTTCGCGGTGGCGCCACCAAACGGATAGATTGCCCATTTCACTTCTGGCAGTCCGAAGCGCGCGTCGGGCACGGCCAAGCGAATGTCGCTAGCCAACATCAATTCGACACCACCGCCCGCGCACACGCCGTTGACCGCGGCGATAATAGGTTTCGGATACGAACAGGTTTTAAGCAGCGCGCGGTTGATGATGCGCGCGGTGTCTTCGCCCGCACTCAAATCGCCACTGACGTCGGCGCCGGCGTTGAAGGCCTTATCGCCGGCTCCAGTCAACACCACGCAGCGGCACGCTGAAGTTTCGAGGCGATCCCAGGTCGCGGCGAGGTCGGCCATCATCTGACGCGTCATGGCATTGCGGCGTGGTTGATTGTCGATGGTGACAATCGCGATGTGCGGGCCGTGTTCGGTCACGTCGATTTTCATCGGGTATTCTCGAGCGCGTGGTTTAAGCGCGGCATTACTTCTTCCGCCATCAAGCGCATTGAATTTTTCATTGCCGCTTTATCCAGCCAATCATGCGCGGCATACAACAGCGTGCCGAAATGCCCGACTTCATCGCGGAACGCCAATAGTTTGCGGACCACGGTCTCGACGCTGCCATGGATCACGCAGTAGTCGCGCATCCGTCGCGGATTCAAGGTTTCCGGAGCGTCGGTGGCCTGTTCGACAAAGGGCGCTTTGAACTTCCCACGCTCAAAAATCTTGTACAGATATTCGAAATAATAATCGTACGCACCGCCTTCATGTTCCACGAACGCAGCCGCCTCTTGATCGGTCGCGGCCACGTAAATGCTGCGCGCGACATGCCAATGTTCTGGATCCGCGGGTTTACCGGTAGTCGCCGCGCCGGCGCAATAGGCCGGCCAATGCGTTTTCGCACACCAGCTCGCGATGAAATTCGCGGTCACCGGCATATAGCCGCGAGCGCCGGCGAATTTCATCGAGCCGGAGGATGGATTGACCGCGGACATGGCAATCGGCGGATGCGGCAATTGAAAGGGTTTTGGTACATAGCCCAATTTAATATCGTGATGCGTCCACTTCTGCATGTCGATCGTCCAATGTTTGCCATGCAGCTTGTACGGCGGCTCGGTGGTCCACATCGCGAGCATTTGATCGAGCGCTTCTTCCATCATCGCCATGCGATCTTTGTCCATGACGCCAAAGAGCTCGAAATCGGACAACAACCCACCCGGACCCACGCCCATGATGAAGCGCCCCTCGCTTAAGTGATCAAACATCGCCGCCTGCCCCGCACTCACGGCCGGATGATACTGCGGCAGACACATCACGCCGGTCGCGAGTTTAATTTGCTTCGTGCGACTAATGAGATTGGCATGGAACATCAGCGGCGAGGTGATTTGTTCGACCTTGCTTGAATAATGTTCACCGACCCAGGCTTCGGTATACCCAAGCTGGTCGGCATAGATGATCGCCTCCATGTCCTCGTTGAGCGTTTGGTGATAGTCGCGGTCGACGTGATGCAACGGCATCATGAAATAGCCCAGCTTCATTGAAACGGTCTCCGTTATTATTGAACTAATGCAACCTACAAACCTACTCAGCCCCTGTCAAAGAGTAGGCTAGCGGGAGATGCAATATTCGCGACTAAAGTCGCTTCCACCTAGGATACAAGGGCACGCCGGCACTTCATTGGCGGAGTTCGGCCACCAGTTCAAACGAGCGCAGGCGTGCGGCGTGATCATAAATCGAAGCGGTGATCATGAGTTCATCGGCTTCGGTCAACGCGATGAACGCGTGCAGCTTGTCGCGGACCTTGTCCGGCCCGCCCACCACCGCGTACGTCAGCATGTGTTCAACACCGCCCTTTTCGCCCGCCGACCAATACGTGTTGATATCGTCCAGCGGCGGCTGAATTTGCCCGGGATTACCGCGATATAGGTTCGTGAACTGTTGCTGTAATGACGTAAACAAATGCTCGGCGTTGGCATCGGTGGCGGCGGCGAATACATTGATGCCGACCATGGCATGGGGTCGATCCAATTGCGCGGAAGGACGAAAGTGCGTGCGATAAAGTTGTAGCGCTTCGAGCAACGAATCCGGCGCAAAGTGTGACGCGAAGGCGAACGGCAGGCCCAACGCCGCCGCGACCTGCGCGCCAAACAGACTCGAACCCAAAATCCACAACGGCACTTGCAAGCCCATGCCGGGCACCGCGCGGACGACTTGGCCGGGCATCAACGGCCCCAACAGCGTCTGAATTTCCATCACATCTTGCGGAAAGCGTTCCGCGTTGGAGCGGAGATCACGGCGCAGGGCCTGCGCGGTGCGCATGTCCGAGCCTGGTGCGCGGCCGAGGCCGAGATCAATTCGCCCCGGATACAGCGATTCCAAGGTCCCAAACTGTTCGGCAATCACGAGCGGTGAATGGTTCGGCAGCATGATGCCGCCGGCGCCGACGCGAATCGTCTGGGTTCCACTCGCGACATAGCCGATGACCACCGATGTCGCCGCGCTCGCAATCCCGGTCATGTTGTGATGTTCTGCGAGCCAATAGCGACGATAGCCCCAACGTTCGGCGTGCTGCGCCAAATCGAGCGTGTTGCGAAACGCCTGCGCGGCATCGCTGCCTTGAATGATCGGGGCGAGGTCTAAAATCGAAAAAGGAATCATGACGCTACAGTAACATGCGACGCGCATTGAGTGCCGTTGGTGCACGTGCTAATGAAGAATAGGAACTGACCTCAATTGTCGTATTAATGCACTATCGCGCAATGCGAAATTTAATCGAAAGGGATCGATTCAAAGTGATAGGCCGTCGTAAACCCCCCGTCGATCGCGAGATCTTGGCCGGTGATATACGAAGCATCATCGCTGGCCAGAAATAACGCCAGCGCCGCGACTTCGCTCGGCAATCCAAAGCGTCCGAGCGGCGCCATTTGACGATAACGCCGTGCAAATTGCGGTTCCACGTGATCGGGACTGCGCCAACGCGGCGTCTCGATGATGCCCGGGCAAATCGCGTTGGCTCGCACACCGTCGCGTCCATATTTTTTAGCGAGTTTGCGGGTGAGACCCAGGATCCCGGCTTTGGCCGCACTGTAGGCTTCGCTCGCGAAATCGATGCCGATCCGCGCTCCGGCGATCGACGCGACGCTGACAATAGCGCCGTGCCCGCTGCGGGCGAGGATTGGCGCAGCTTCAGTGGCGGCGGCCCAATACGCCGTGAGTCCACTTTCGAGCATCACATCCCAGCGCTCATCCGGAGTGTAGTGATCACTGGGATTGCTCATCGCGTTGTTGAAGAGAATATTGAGACCCCCATCAAGCGCGGCAGCCGCGTGAACCATGGCGCGTACATCGGCCCGCATAGTGACATCCACATGCCGAAACACGGCACGGCCGCCCCTTCCTTCGATGCCCTTGACCACCGCCGCGCCACCCGCGTCATCAATATCCGCGATCACGACTAACGCGCCCTCGGCGGCGAAGCATTCGGCGACGGCAGCGCCGATCCCGGAGGAACCGCCGGTGACAAGCGCCGTGCGACCGCTAAGTTTAGAACCGGCACTCATCCGCGCACCGGGATAAAGTCGTATCTCGTGAGCATCTAACTTCCTTTGACCGACGTAATTACCAGGGCAAGATCGCGCCATTGGCATGGCGGAAGGACCCGGTGGCGTCGAGGTTGAGTTCATCAATGCGCGCGAGGAGACCACGCGCGGCGTCCACGGGTTCGATCAACTGTCCGACCGTTGCCGTATTGGTCAGTCCGCGCGTCATCTCCGTACGCACACTCCCGGGATGCAGGGCCATCACGGCGATGCCGCGCGGCTTAAGATCGTGCGCAAGACAAATGGCGCTCATGTTGGCGGCCGCCTTGGACATGCGATAGCCGTACAATCCACCGCTCATGTTTTCGCTTAACGAACCAACACGACTGGTGACTATCGCGATCTTCGACCCTTCACCTAGCGATCCGAGCAAGGCTTCCGTCACGCGCAAAGGCCCCACGGCATTCACCGCATATTCGGTGGTGATGGCGTCGTAGTCGAAGTGTCCAAGCTTGGTTTCGAAGACGACGCCGGCGACATGGATCAACACGTCGAGATGGCGCCCCGCGAGCCGCGTGGCCAATGCCGCAACGGCGGATGCGGAAGTCACGTCCACGCCAGCAACAACTTCAACTCCAAGCGCGCGCAAGGGCGGCGAATCCAAGAGGCACGCCGCGACCACGGCATCCCCTCGCGCCTGCAGCTCCACACAAAGCGCCTCGCCAATCCCACGATCAGCGCCGATTACGACCACGGTTCTCACAAATTTCGTGCTCTCAGGTTTCGGGGCAGTATAACGAGGTTCGCCCACCGGAGTGCAGAGCTCGCACCGAGCGTCTAACATTCCCTCCAAACCCGGCTCAGGCTAAATTCCATGCGCAAGATATCCATCGTCGGCGGCGGTACCACCGCGCTCTTCATCGCTCACAAATTACTGCAACAAGGCTATGCGGTCACCGTGTATTCTGATCGCTCGGCGGACGATTGGTTACACCGCTCTGCGCCAACCGGGACGGCTTACCTCTACGAATGTAATGTCATGCTCGAGCGCGAGATTGGACTCGATCACTGGTATGACACGTCGATTCATGGTCAGGGCGTGCATCTCGACTTTCAACCAACCATCGGTGCCCAACGTTTAGTGTTGCTCGGCAATTTCGCCGGCGAAGGCGCGGCAATTGATATCCGCATGCGCATAGCGCGTTGGATGAGCGATTTCGAAAACGCCGGTGGCAAGTTGGTGATCGGCGCCGTCAGTTTGGAGGCATTGGATGGCATCGCGAAACGCGCCGATCTCACGCTGCTCGCGGCGGGTAAAGGCGAAGTCGCTAAATTGATTCCACGCGATCCCGTTCGCAGCGTCTACGATCGCCCCCAACGCCTGCTCGCGATGGGCATCGTGGAAGGGGTCGAGCATCCCTGTCCCGATCGATCAGACATCCGACCGGTGAAGTTTAATTTCTTTGCCGATGCCGGCGAATATTTCTGGGTGCCATACATGCACAAGGAGGTGGGGCCAACGTGGTGTTGGTTGCTGGAAGCAAAGCCCGGCAGCTATCTCGACTGCATGGCCGATGTGCGCAGTGCTGCTGATGCCAACGTCGCGATGAAAAACTTAATTAAAACTTATGCGCCTTACGAATGGCCACATGTGCAAGCGATGCGACCCGTCGCGGGCGACGAACAGGCGTGGCTGAAGGGTGCCTTCGCGCCCACGGTGCGCGCCGCGAGCGCGCGCTTGCCTGGTGGTCTGGTCATTCCCGTCGGCGATACCGCGATTACGTTTGACCCAATCGGGGGTCAGGGTGGCAACTGCGCCCATCGGCACGCCAAGTTCGTGGCCGACGCGATCGTGGCGCGCGGTGCGGCGGAGTTTGACGAAGCGTGGTCTTCGGATCTGCGCGATGATTTCTGGAATGATCACGCGCGTGATGCCTACGCGTTCAACAATATTCTGCTCGAACCGCTCACCGAAGCCGGACAAATCGTTCTGGGCTATGCGAGTCAGAACCGCGCGTTCGCCAACGAACATTTCATCGGCAACATGGCGAGTCCGAATAAGCTATTTCCGTGGTTAGCCGATGCGACCTTGGCCCGCGCCAAGATCGCCGAATTCGAACAACACACCAGAAGCCGTTAAGCGGACAAGGCAAACCCTTCATAACCCTTGGCAACGACCTCATTGCATTTCGCGACGTACGGAGGAAACCCGACGTAGGGCATGAAGATCCGCGGCTTACCCGGCACATTGGCGCCGAGATACCACGAGCTACAGGAATTAAAGAGCGTGCTTCCAGCCACTTCATTCACGTGTTCCACCCACCGATCTTCGGCTTCGACGGTGGCTTCGATATGCGCGAGCTGGTTCTTGCGCAGGTAATCTAGGCACTCGGTGATGAATTCAACATGTTGCTCGATCGACGTGATCATGCAAGTCAACACCGACGGGCTGCCGGGACCGCTGATGATGAAGAAGTTCGGGAATCCGGCGGAAGACAAGCCTAAGTACGTGCGCGGGCCAGCGGCCCATTTGTCTTTGAGCTTTTGACCGTGGCGACCGCGCACATCCACGCGATTGATCGATCCCGTCATCGCGTCGAAGCCGGTCGCGAACACGATGGCATCGAAGGCGTAATCCTTGCCGCCCACACGCAAACCTTGCGGCGTGATTTCATCGATACCGGATTTACTGATATCGACCAACAAGACATTCTCGCGGTTATAAGTTTCGAAATAGTTAGTGTCGGCGCAAATACGTTTACAACCCAGTACCCCTTTCGGCGACAGTAATTCGGCCACCGCCGGATCTTTGACTTGTTCGTGGATCTTGTCGCGGATAAATTCCGCCAATACGCGATTCGATTCTGGATTAATCAACAGATCCGCGAACACACCGTAGAAATACAGACCGCCCATCCGCCAACGCCGTTCGCATTCGGCGCGAATTTCCGCTGGTGTGGCATCCGCGGCGAGCTTGGCATTGGGGTCGATATCCCACGCTAATAGCTGATTCTTGCCCGCTTCGCGCAATTGTCCATAGTTCGCCTTGATCCGTTTTTGTTCCGCCGGATCGAGTGGCGCATTGTGCGCAGGCACTGAGAAATTAGCGGTGCGTTGAAAGACGGTTAGTTGGGCGGCTTGCGCTGCGATCAGCGGAATGGACTGCACGGCGGACGATCCCGTGCCGATGACAGCCACGCGTTGCCCGGTGAAATCGACACCCTCGTGCGGCCATTGGCCCGTGTGATAGAACTTGCCGCGAAACGAATCGAGTCCTCTGAAATCCGGCACATTGGTTGAAGATAAGCACCCAGTCGCCATGATGCAGAATTTCGACGAGACCGTTTCACCGGTGCTCGTTTGGACCTGCCAACGGCCAGTGGCTTCGTCGAAATGCGCGGCTTGGATGCGGGTATTGAATTGAATGTCCGGACGGAGCTTGAAGCGTTCGATCACGTGCTCGACATATTTCA
>JAYUEZ010000557.1:0-3074 GCA_043738965.1 Gammaproteobacteria bacterium | reverse complement strand
GTGGTGCTGCTCGACGTGATGATGCCCGGAGTCGATGGATTCACAGCGTGCGCCGAATTGCGCGCCACCGCGGCCGGTGCCAATGTTCCCGTACTCATGATGACGGGCTTGGACGACATCGATTCGATCGATCGTGCCTACCAGGTCGGAGCGACCGATTTCGTCACGAAGCCCATCAATTACGGCCTCCTCGCGCATCGGCTGCGCTACATTCTCCGCGCGCAAGCGACTGCGGAGCAGTTGCGTTCGAGCGAGGCGCGACTCGCGAACGCCCAAAGCGTTGCGAAATTGGGGTATTGGGAGGCCGATCTAGCCGGGCGCTTCGAACGCTGGGATGCGCGTGCGAACGCCATTTTCGGCTTCTCGGCCGACGTCCAGTTGGCTGACTTTGAGGAGCTCATCGGCCAGGTTGAAGACAGCGAGCAAGATCGGGTGGGGCAGCTCGTGACGACCGCCATCTCGAATGGCGTCGATTTTGAGTTTGAATGCCCGATCGCCACCGCGAGCGCGGATCATCGTGATATTCACGTGCAATGCGTCAAGCAGGTGCGACCAGACGGCACGGACTTTCTGTTCGGCACGATTCAAGACATCACCGAGCGCCGCCGCGCCGAACGTCAGATCCGTCACCTGTCCTATTTCGACAACATCACCGGCTTGCCCAATCGCGCCTTGCTGCGCCGTGAACTGGGCGCGGCGATCAGTCGCGCGGCACGGCAAAACCGCGCGCTCGCGGTGCTCGCGCTCGATCTCGATCACTTTCAGCGCATCAATGACACGATGGGATTCGATGCCGGAAATGAGTTGTTGCGTGCCACCGCCAAGCGCCTTGGCGCGTGCATCCGCGGCGGCGACAGCGTGCTGCGTGCGGGTTCGGAGCCTGAAGTGAAGAATACGGTGGCGCGCGCCGGCGGCGATGAGTTCATCGTGATGTTGGCCGAGATCGGAACCGCTGATGAGGTGGCGGGCGTGGCGCGCCGGATCAAGCAAGCTATCGCCCGGCCTTTCGAAGTCGACGGCCAGGAGGTCGTGGTGGCGGTCTCCATCGGGATCAGTATGTATCCGGACGACGGCACCACGAATGATGAGTTGATCGCGCACGCCGACGCCGCGCTCGCGCACGCCAAACGCCAGGGCCGCGATTGCTACGAGTTCTACACCACGATCCTGAATGCCCGTGCATGCCAGCGCCTCACCCTCGAAACGAGTCTGCGCAAGGCGCTTGAACTGCAGCAGTTCGAACTGTATTACCAGCCCAAGCTGCGCGCCTCCGATCTCGCGGTGCTCGGAGCGGAAGCCCTGATCCGATGGAATCATCCGGAGCGCGGTCGGGTCCCGCCCTTAGAATTCATTCCATTGGCCGAGGAGACCGGACTCATCGTGCCGATCGGCGCCTGGGTCATCGACACCGCCTGTCGGCAACTGCGCGCGTGGCGCGACTGCGGACTCGGTCACCTGCGTTGCGCGGTGAACTTATCGGCCGCGCAGTTTCGTCAAACCGACCTAACGCATCGCATCCTCGCGGCAACGGCGGCGGCCGGGATCGATATTCGTGCGCTGGAAATCGAACTCACCGAAAGCATGCTCATGGACGACGCGCGTAATGCGCTGCAGGTACTGCGTGATCTGAAGGCGCTCGATGTGACGATTGCGATCGACGATTTCGGCACCTGCTATTCCTCGCTTAGCTACCTGCGTAAGTTCCCGATCGACGTTTTGAAGATCGATCAATCGTTCGTGCGTGAACTTGAAATGGACGATGGGATCATCGTCGGCACCGTCATCAATCTGGCGCGTGGATTGCGTTTAAAGGTGGTGGCCGAGGGTGTTGAGCAACCGGCGCAGCTCGACTTCCTGCGGCGGCACGGTTGCGACGAACTTCAAGGGTATTTATTCAGCCCACCGTTGCCGGCGACAGAGTTCGCGGCGTGGGTCCGCGCGCATGAAGCCAAAGTCGCGACGCGGCTGGTTGGCTAGATCCTCGGCGCTACGCACACCTAGTTCAACCCGCCGCGGCCACTCGCAAAGGCGCCGCGACCGGCGCCCTATCGAGTTCAACGCCAATCGCCGCCTGCACGCCAGCGAACTCACGCACGAGGCGCGCGCACGGTTCGACGGCGGCCGCGGCGGCACCGTCGCGGCCGAGCTGTTCCAGTTCGGCCGCAATCGCGGCCAAGGTCAGCGCGCCGATCGTGGCGCTTGACGATTTCAAGCTGTGGGCATGCAGGCGCAGCGCGGCCGCGTCGCGACTGTTGACCGGGGCAGTCAACTTGTCGATCGTTTTCGGCGTGCTTTCAAAGTACACCGTCAGCACACGGTCGCAGGCCGCGCCAAGCGTATTGCGCAGACGCTTCAACGTGCTGGCATCAATGCACGAGGGCTCTAGTGGAACGGGTTCGACCGTGCTGATCGTTGGTGTCGCCGCCGGCGTTTGCGGTGTACCTGACGCCTCGGTCAGGTCGAACCAGCGCGCGAGCGTGATCTCTAACTGGGCGCGCGTGACGGGCTTGGTGAGAAAATCGTCCATACCGGCCTCGAGGCAGATTTCGCGATCACCCTGCATGGCATTGGCGGTCATGGCGATGATGAGTCGGCGCGCCGAGCAGGCATCGTGTTCACGACGGCGTATTGCGCGTGTCGCCTCGTAGCCGTCCATCTCGGGCATTTGACAATCCATCAGGATGACATCGAAGTCCTGTCGGGCAGTAACCTCCAGGGCCTCGATGCCATTATTCGCCACGGTGACGAGCGCACCCAAACCGCCCAGCATTCCACGAGCTACTGCCTGATTGACCCCATTGTCCTCGACCACGAGCACGTGCCGCCCGGTAAAGTCGCGTTCTGGCGTTTCAACTGTCGGGGCCGGCGAGCTATCGTGCTCAGTCGTAAGGAGCCCGATGAGAACCGTGTGCAGATGCAACGGCCGAATGGGCTTCGAGAGCGACGCGCAGATATTGTGTGGCGCGAGCTCGCTACGCTCGAGCTTTCCGGCGGAGCTGAGCAGCACCCGAAGTGTGCGCCGCAGATCAGGGTCGCTCTCGATCGCCTGCGCGAGATCGAGTCCGGTCATCCCC
>JAYUEZ010000556.1:0-3081 GCA_043738965.1 Gammaproteobacteria bacterium | reverse complement strand
CGGCGGGAATTGGACGCGCCGTCGCCGAACGCTTTGCCACCGAGCAGGTCCGCCTCGTGCTTGCGGATATGAATGACGAGGTGCGCGCGTTAGCGCGTGAATTGCCGACCAGCGCCGCGTTTGTTGGCAATCTATGCCTTGAGGCGCCGGTGCGCGAGTTGATGCAGTTCGCCCTTGAGACGTTTGGCACTGTCGACATTCTGATCAATAACGCTGGCGGCGGCGTGATTCGTCCGTTTCTCGAACATACGCCGGAGACGCTGCGCGAGACCGTTGATCGCAACCTGTGGACCACGCTGTGGTGCTGTTACGCGGCGTTACCGCACATGCAGCGCGTGGGTTACGGCCGCATCATCAATATCGGCGCCGATTCCGTGCGCAATGGCCTGCCCGAACACGCGGCGTATAACGCCGCCAAGGGGGGCGTGCACGCCTTGACGACAGGTCTCGCGCGCGAATTCGCGACGCGCGGGATCACGGTGAACACCGTTGCGCCGTGCATGATCGCGACGCCCATGGTGCAGAAGCTCATGGCCGAAGAGAGTCCATGGATCAAACAATTCGCGGATGTCATCCCGATGGGTCGCCCCGGTACCATGGAAGAAGTGGCCTCGATGGTCGCGTATCTGGCGAGTGAGGAAGCCGGGTTCGTTACCGGCCAAGTGATCAGCGTCAATGGCGGCAGCACCATGCTGTGATGATGACGCATTCCCCTCTCATCGACGTGCACACGCACGTGGTCCCGAAAAATTTTCCGACCAGCCCGTCAACCGCGAACCAGCGGTGGCCATGCCTGCATTTGCACGACACACGAGCGACGCTACGGATCGGCGACAAACCATTCCGTGAACTCGATTCGCGGTCGTGGGATATCGCTGCGCGGCGCGAATCGATGGCGCGCGAAGGAGTGTCCGCACAAGTCCTATCGCCGATGCCGGAACTGTTGTCCTATTGGTTTACGCTCGATGATGCGCTCACACTCGGCCATCATGTGAATGGCGTGATAGCCGAAATGGTGGCCGAAGGCGGTGGGCATTTCCACGGGCTGGGCATGGTGCCCTTGCAAGAACCCGCGCGCGCCGCGCGGGAACTCGCACGCCTACGGGTTGATGGATTATGTGGCGTTGAGATTGGCAGCAATATCAACGGCGTCGTGCTGGGCGATGCGCGTTTCTTCGAGTTCTATGCCGAAGCCGAACGACTGGGAGTTGCGCTTTTCGTGCATGCGCTGCATCCCATCGGCGCGGAGCATTTGAATGCCTTCCCCGATCTCATTCCCTACGCTGCCTTTCCACTCGACACGGGGCTCGCGGCTGTATCACTGATCCGCGCCGGCGTCCTCGAGCGCTTTCCGAAGTTACGGATCGCCTTCAGTCACGGGGGTGGCGCGGTGGCACCGCTGGTGCATCGGCTACATCAGGGTTGGCAATTGTCCCAGGGATTTAACGGCCAGCTACCGCAGCCACCGCGCCATTATGCGGCGAAATTCTTCTACGACAGTCTGGTCTACGACCAAGGCTATTTAAAATATCTCGTCGAGCAATTTGCGCCATCACAAGTGTTTGCTGGTAGCGATTATCCCTATGCCATCGAGCAAACGGCATTGCGATCGTTCTTGGATGGCCTGGCGCCGACTGCGACATTTGAGCTGTTCGCCGCCACCGCACAGCGTTTTCTTGGGCTTCGAACGGCGACATGAATGCGTGGGTTGAGCGCGCCGTTTTACGCGACAGATACGCGAGCGCGGTCTAGTTTGCGATTAATTCAGCGTTTACCGGCCAAATTCGTGATGGGCCACGCAGAGGAATCATCCGATCGCACCATCGGCAGGGCGGACTTCGTCTATTATTTAAGGGGTAGATACACGCAACCCAAATCGCGCTGTGGTTGAGCTCGCGTCAAGGCACTCAGTGGTGGGAGTCAAGGAATGGCGGTGATGGCCAGCGAACGGGCGCTTGCAGTTGACCGCGCGACGGTCGATCTCCTGTATGCCAACGCGCGTAGTGGCGAACTCATTACCGTGGGAGTCGCCGCGGCGCTGGCGCTAGTGCAGTGGCCGAGCGTTGGCGCCATGCCTGCCGTGTGTTGGCTGCTGGCGATGCTGACAATCACCGCCGCGCGGAACACGCTCCGTCGTGCGTATCTACGACGCTCGAACATCACGCGCGATCTCACGCTGTGGCGTCGCGCGTTTGCGTTCAGCGCAGGGTGTACCGGACTCGGTTGGGGCGCAGCTGGCTTAATCTTAATACCATCGGCCGAGTTGAATGACGCGTTCGCGGTGGTGATGGTGATTGCCGGGATGGTGTCGGCCGCGGTGCCGTACTTGGCGCCCGTGCTGGCGGCCTTCAACGCCTATGCCATCGGGGCGGCGGCCCCGGTGGCGGCGCGCTTTTTCGTGGCCGGCGACAATCTGCACTTGAGCGTGGCGCTGTTGATGCTGGTGTATCTGGCCGGCATCATGCGCAGTGCCTATCTCTTCGGGCAGTCGCTACGGCAGGCCCATGAATTGGCTCACGACGAGGCGGTACAGGCGCGCATCTTGAGTGCCACCACCCAGGCGTTGGAAGCGGCGAATGCGCGTTTGCACGGCGAGAACGAGCGACGCTTACAGCTCGAACGCCGGCGTCGCGAACTGGAGACCCAAACCAACACCGCGTTGGCGGTGCTAGTCGATGCCCGCACGGCCAAACTTCAAGAAGCACTCGCAGCGATGACCACGACTCGCGAGCAACTCGATTCGGCATTGGTGGCGGGGCGTCTGGCGCTGTTCGATGTGGATATCGAAACCCGGGAAGTGCGCTTGAGCGTGCACTGGTCGCAAATGCTCGGCGGAACGGCGGTCGAAACCATCACAACCATGCGCGATTTGATGCTGCTAACGCACCCCGACGATCGCGCCACCATCGCGCGCGCCTATCGCGCGGCAATCAAGGGCCAGCTCGGCGGATATGTGGTGGATCATCGCGTCTCCGATAACCAGGGTCGGTGGTTGTGGATTGAAAGCCGCGCGCGAGTGACCGCGCGACGACCGAACGGCGCCACCTTGAAAATGGTCGGTACTAATTGCGACATCAGCGA
>JAYUEZ010000555.1:0-3089 GCA_043738965.1 Gammaproteobacteria bacterium | reverse complement strand
GTTATGTGCTCGCGGGTTGGAATCCATTGCGGCTAGCGCTCGAAATCGCATGGCTTGATCAGATCACCAAGGGCCGCACCTTCTGCGGTTTCGCGCGCGGCTACCAGGCGCGATGGTTGAATCCGATGGCCCAGCATCTGCATGTGACCGCCGCTGATTTGCACACCAAGGATGCGCAGCCGTCGACCGACGCAATCAATCGCGAGGCCTTCCAGGAGGTTTTCGAGATCCTCAAACTCGCGTGGTCCGAGGGTGGGTTTCGCTTCAAAGGCAAGTACTACGAATATCCGTATCCCTACGAGACCGGCACGCCGTGGCCGGCACATGAGTGGACCCGCAAGTACGGCTCGCCGGGCGAAGTTGATGATGCCGGAAATGTGGTCTCCATCAACATCGTGCCCAAGCCCTACCAGAAACCGCACCCGCCACTCTTTCAGGCGTTCTCACAGAGCGAGAGCACCATTCGCTGGTGTGCCAAGGAAGGGTTGATCCCGACGCTGCTGACATCGGACTTAACGGAGTTGCGAAACTTCTGCGAAATCCACGTCGAAGAAGCGGCAAAGCATGGCCGACAGTTGAAATTGGGCGAGAGCATGGGCGTGTTCCGCGGCGTCTATATGGCCGACACCAAAGAGCAGGCGCGCGCGCTCGGCATGGCGGGCCTGATGGGCACGGGCTGGCCGGGTTGGGCCCATGACTTCGGCTTCACCGATGCGTTCCGCCTGCCGGAGGATGACATCAAGTATCCCAAGCAGAGTCTGCCGAAATCCGAGGTGTACATGGAGCGCTTCGAGAAGAAGCACTTCCTGCTAGTCGGCAACGCCGACGATGTGCGACGCGAGATGGATCTGTTGGTCGAAGCGGCCAACCCCGAGTGGTTCATCTGGCAAGGCGATCAGGGTTATCTACCCCTCGACGACGTTAAGCGCATGTTGGAGCGCTTTGGCCGCGAAGTCATGCCGCATTATCTGTAGCGACACCCTGGGTAGACGTCGTTAGCGCGGGAGCCCACCGTTGGCTAACGACGAGGGGCTTTCAACTGCCGGAAAATCGCGGTTCCCTACGTTCGGCGGTCGCCTTGATCCCTTCGACCCAATCCGCCGTGCCGCGCAGCCAGTTTTGTTCGACCAACTCGTGATCAGTCTGCATGGCGACGCGATCGGCAAGCCCCAGGCGCACCGTGGTGCGGGTCGACATCACCGCCAGCGGCGCACAGCCGGCGATCTCGGCGGCGAGTGCGAGCGCCGTGCTGCGTAGCGCCTCTTGCGGCACGCAATCATCGGCCAGTCCCCATGCTAGCGCCTGTTCGCCGGTGATTCGCCGACTGGTCAGGAACATCATTGCGGCGCGCTGACGACCGATCAATTCGGGCAGGGTGACGGTTAGACCGAAGCCGGGATGAAAACCGAGCCTGGTGAAATTCGCGCTGAATCGACCTGCTGGACAGGTCACGCGAAAATCGGCCGACACCGCGAGTCCGAGCCCGCCGCCAATCGCCGCGCCTTGCACGGCCGCCACCACCGGCTTCTGGCAACGGAAAATACGCACCGCCTGGCGATAGAGCGAATTCGATAACGCGCCTTGCGAATTGTCCAACGTACTACCCGCGTCACTCGCGCCGAAATTCGCGCCGGCACAGAAATTCTTGCCCTGTGCGCAAAGCATGATCGCACGACACGCCGGCAGGCGGTCGAGTTCGGCGTAGGTATCGGCAATTTGCGTGATCAGATCAAGATCGAAGAAGTTGTGCGGCGGCCGCCGGATCTCGATCGTTGCGATGTGATTTTCGATGCTGACGCCGAGATCGGTTTTGTCTAAGTTGGACACAGAGCCTCCTGTTTGGTGTTGAGCGTAGAATCCGAATAAGCCGCGCGAAATTATCTCCGTGTGGTTCGCCCCCTACTTGCTCGAGCAAGTGGGGGATGCGCGCAAATTGCTTCGGTTCACGGGATTGCAGTGGCAAGGATAACGTGGATTAATCCCACCGAGTGTGCCTTCTAATCTAATGGGAAAGTGTCATGTCTAAACAATCGGTCGCGCAAACACCATCCCCGGCGATACCCGCCGAACGCTACGATGCCGTCATCATCGGCGCCGGCATCAACGGTATGTTCCAGCTGATCCGCTTGCGGGAGCTGGGTCTGTCAGTGCGAGTGTTCGATGCCGCCGGCGATGTCGGTGGCACCTGGTACTGGAACCGCTATCCGGGCTGTCGCTTCGATTCGGAGTCCTACACCTACATTCATTCCTTCTCTCCCGAACTGCTTGCCGAATGGGACTGGAGCGAACATTTCTCGGCTCAGCCGGATACGCTGCGCTACTGCAACTACGTGGCCGACAAATTTGATCTGCGCAAGGACATGCAGTTCAACAGTCGCGTCACTTCGGCGGTATTCATGGAAGCCGACGACGAATGGGAGCTCGATACCGAAGACGGCCGACGGGTTCGTTGCCGCTACTTCATCACGGCGGTAGGGCCGTTATCCGCGCCGGTAATGCCAAACATCAACGGCATGAGCAGCTTCGAAGGGGAGTCCTACCACACCGGGCTCTGGCCCCATACGGCCGTCAATTTCGCTGGCAAGCGGGTGGCGGTGATCGGCACGGGCGCCTCCGGCGTGCAGCTGATCCAAACGATCGCCAAGACAGTTCGCCATCTGACAGTCTTTCAACGCCGTCCCAACTGGTGCTCGCCGCTAAACAACGCGCCCATCGACCTGGAGGAAATGAACCGCATCCGCGCCCGTTATCCGGAGATTTTCGCCAAGTGCCGCGAATCCGAAGGGGGCTTCATGCACATCGCGGATCCACGTAAGGCCGCCGATGTTAGTCCGGCGGAGCGCGAAGTGTTTTTCGAGCGGCTTTACAAGACCCCTGGCTTCGCTATCTGGCTGAGTAATTTCTACGATACGTTTACCGACCAGGCCGCGAACGACCTTATCACCGACTTCGTCGCGCGCAAAATCCGCGAGCGCGTGCGTGACCCCGCGGTGGCCGCGATGCTGGTTCCGAAGGATCACGGATTCGGTACACGCCGCGTGCCGATGGAAAGCGGGTACTACGAGGCCTACAACCAGGACAACGTGAAG
>JAYUEZ010000554.1:0-3103 GCA_043738965.1 Gammaproteobacteria bacterium | reverse complement strand
GTGCGGTTTGACATTCTGTTTCACTGACGAGGACCTGGCGCTGAATGGATGAAGCGCGGCATTCTAGTGGCTCCACGACCTATTCGCCCGACCTTGGTCGCTACTCGTTGTACGGAGGAGGACAGCACCGTACGCGCTTAATCTTTGCCGGCAACGACACAACTTGGGGATCGGTAAACACTGTGGAAGGTCTCGCTCATCGGCAATAGACCTTTGGGCTGGCGTGTGCTTTCAAGCACAATGGGGAGCCGGCTTCCGCCCGTGAATTGCAACCAGTCGTGCATTCATCCCAATGCAGTCAATCGCGCGCAGCGGCGTGAGTACTGAAAATCGTCGAGCAACTGGCACGTGGACAGGAGAAATTGATGGACGATGAATACGACGTGCCGAGTCCGCATGAACATGCGTTGGAGGAAGCCGGAGAAACGAAGTTTGATAGCTTGGTTCAGAAGGTGGCGCTGATGACTGCCATTCTTGCCACCATTGGCGCGTTGATCAGCTATCAAAGTGGCAGCGCTCAAAACGAAGCAATGTTCCTCAAGGATCAAAGCATCCTGAAGCAAGCAGAGGCCAGCGACCAGTTTGCGTTCTACCAAGCAAAATCGATAAAGGCGCACCTTGACGAAGCGGTAGTTTCACTTTCACCCGAGCCGGAGACGAAAGCACACTACCTCGCGGACAAAGAGAAGGAAGAAAAGGCGAAATCCGCGGTATTAAGTGCCGCGCAGAAACTCCAGGTGGAATCAAAAAAACTTAGTGAAGAGTCCGAAGCAAAGCTCAAACCGCATGAACGACTCGCTCTGGCGTTGACCTTTATCCAGATCGCAATCGCGTTGGCGGCAATCACCGTGTTGACCCGACGGCGCTGGTTGCTATGGGGTTCGGTCATCTCCGCGTTGGCGGGAGTGATCGTCGCAACGACCGCGTACCTATGAAGTTTCTCTGTAAAGCTTGGGCGCGACCCACACTGGCGTGCTCGCACAAAGGATACTGATTCACTAGAGAAGTTGTGCCAGAAGGACTACGTGGCCTTCGGGATCCAGCACCATCAGCACCTTGGCGTAGGGCGGCCCCGCCACGTGTATCGCACGAGGCGAAACGAAATGTTGGCCGCGTGACGTCAACAGATTCGTCAGATACACGTAGCGCCGTGCTTAACGCGATCGATCGCCAGCGCATAACGCAATGCTAGCGCGGTCTCAGCACGTGGTAACTCGCGCCGCGATCGCCTGGCTTGATCGCGCACACATCATCCCGTTAGTTTGACCTCGAGATGAGAGAAGCCGGACACGTGCGTATTTGCGATCCGCTGCGCGTGTCCGCCCAAAGCGAGGCGCGGCAACACGGGCAGGAGCGCTTTCATTGCTGAACGCAACTCTGCACGCGCGAGATTGGTGCCGAGACAGAAGTGTGCGCCGTAGCCAAACGTGATGTAATCGTTCGGTGTGCGCTCGATGTCGAAGCGGTATGGATCGTTGAATACCGTGTCGTCGCGATTGGCAGAAGGATAGAACATACACACCGTGTCGCCCTTCTGGATCAGCGTGCCGCTCAAATCGTAATCGGCAATCGCGGTGCGCAGAAAACTCACCACCGGCGATGTCCACCGTAGGATCTCATCGACCGCGACACCCAGCAGTTTCGGATCCGCACACAGCTTCGCGCACTGTTCCGGATGTTCGAGCAGCGCGACTAGACCGCCGACGGTGGCATTGCGGGTGGTGTCGTTACCGGCGCCGATCAATACAAAGAGATATCCGATCAGCTGCTGATCGTTCATGGGCTTGCCCTGGATCTTGGTCGCGACGAGGTGGTTGATGAACGCCGATGGCCCGCCACCCGGCTCGCGATGGACCTGCACCAGCCGTTCAAGATAGAGGCGAAAATCGTTCATGTTGCGCTCGGCGGCGGCGGTCAGCGTCTCACCTGGCAACACATGTTCGGGCTCGACCTCGCCGATGATCGCGCTCGACCAAATTAGGATCTGCTTCCAGTCATCAGGTTGCAGTCCGATGATTTCGCCAGTGGCCGCCAACGGCAATTTGCACGCAAATTCGCGCACGAAATCGCAGTGGCCATCGCGCTCCAGCTTCTCAATCAATTGCAGGGCAAAGGTTTGGGCCAATGCGTCGAGATGGCTAGCCATCTCGCGCATGCAGCCCTGGGTGAACGCCCAGCTCGACGCGCGGCGAACCTGGCGATGGCGCGGATCGTCCATGAACGTTAGATCGGGCGGTTCCTTGGGGTCCCAGCCGCGCGACTGGCCGAATTCATCCACTCCACCACGCAACAGTTCGGCCTCATGCTTGAGTGCGAGACGCAGGCGCGGGCCGCCATTGATGAAGACGTCGGGATTGCTGGAGATGGTCATGACATCCGCATGGC
This sequence comes from Gammaproteobacteria bacterium, assembly GCA_043738965.1. Taxonomy (GTDB): domain Bacteria; phylum Pseudomonadota; class Gammaproteobacteria; genus CAIKBL01. The sequence continues at coordinate 718 of JAYUEZ010000554.1, read as the reverse complement.
GCGTCACCGCCCAGAACGGCTCAATGTCATCGCGCGCGTACCAATAGATCGGCGCCTCGCGGCGCAACAGATCCCATTCAGCCCAGGGGAAGCCGTACTCAGCGTAGCGCTGCGGCCGGTGAATATCGATAGTGTTTAGATCGAGACTCATACCACGCTCTCCTCAGAACAGATTGCCTGCAACAGCCGCGCACGCTAGCGTCAGCAAGACTTGCATTGAATCTAAACTGCGGTGGCGGGTAAAGCCCCGCAGTTTCCAGTGTGTTGGCGCCGACGCTGATATGAGCCACTTCCAAGGTGGCTGCAGAAGTTACATTGAGCCAGTCCGACCAGTTCAGCAACCGCATCAATGTTGGTGATTAGGCCTTAAAGGTTGGCTCAATCTGGCGTCGGCACGATGGCTCAATCCGAGGCCGGCGCCAACAGCCCATGGCATGTTGAATGCGTGTACCAGATCAGTCCCACCGCGCGGAGTGCTTGGTGGCATGCCGCCCAGCACAAGCCGCTTCGCAAAGCTGCATACGGGGCCGGCTGAAAAGTTATTTGCCTTCGATAAGTACCCTACCAATAAAACTCTGGCTGGTGTCGAAGAACTATTGCCGGCGAAAGCGTTTCCAATAGAGCTAGGCCAAGGAGAACTCTATATCCAGTGGTGCGGGGGCGGTTCCGGTCTAGGAGATCCGCTTCTCAGGGAACCAATGAGAGTCTATGAAGACGT
>JAYUEZ010000553.1:0-8197 GCA_043738965.1 Gammaproteobacteria bacterium | reverse complement strand
CGCGCGTGGCAAGGTACCAAATGAGTGGGACAATCATATTAAGCGCCAAGCCCAGTTCGTTGTTGCCGGCGATAAATGAACCGTCGGGTCCGTAGACCCGGTTAGCGCCGCCACTCAAAATCGTCCAAATCCCCCCTTTAAACCCGTAAAAACCCAAGGAGACCACAATCGTCCACACCAACAAGTGGATCCGATACGCCGAATTGGTGAGCATCAGCGTAATCAAAATCCCTAGCTGGATTCTCCAGACCTTGCTCCATTGCTCGAAGGCCGGATTCGGGAACCACGCAAATTGGGTCGTAAGTAACATCCACACGAGCATGATCACCAGAACGGTAATCTCGCGGGAGCCTGGCACTTGCTTTGGCTCTTTTGAAAATGCATACGCGATAACCGTGGTGATGAAGACGATTAGCGCGAATGGAAAGTTCACCGAGAATCCCCAGGCCAGGCGGTGCGGGCTCATAAGACCCAGCCACGTCCACATCATCACGCCGAAAAACGGGCGTCGTAATATGAAAGGGAGTGAACCGAAAACGATTACTGTTATGAGTATATCGCGCATGGTCTAGTGCTTAGGTTACGGACAGCGTGAATGAGGACGCGGGAGATCAATCATCGACGTTTTTGCCAGTCTCATTGAATCGTTAAGCGGCGTCTGTATTACGGCGCCAAAAGCGCCAACCAACACTTCCACGCGCGCCGCCCAGGTGTTGCGCTTCGCATAGTCAATTATAGACGCTGTGTTCCACTCGGTGTTTAGCGCTCGTGCTACTGCCTCGTACAAAGCCGAGGGCTGACCGAAGGGAAATACCGCGCCTACCTGGGGTGTATTGATAACTTCAGCATTGCCGCCAACATCACTGGCAATGACCGGCAAGCCACAGGCCATCGCTTCTAAAATCACATTGGCCCAACCTTCGTTGCTCGTCGGAAATACAAATAAGTCACTTGCCGACAGGGCTCCTTTCAAATTGGAGGGCGCGATGGGACCTAAAAACCGCACACAATCCGCAAGCCTTAAGTCATGCACCAATGCGCGAAGGCGCGGACTGAAATCACCCTCCGGAGATCCACCACCGACGATTAGATAGTGTAAGTTGGGATGAAGCTGGCGCAATTTAGGCAGGTGCTCAAGCACCCGATGAAACCCTTTACGTTCGACCAAGGCACCAACGGTGATAAGAACCTTGGCATCCTCGGGTAGACCCAGGCTGGCACGCGCCTCGGCGCGTGGCATAGGATAAAACATCTCGGTATCAACGCCATTACCGACCACCACGGTTCGCGCCGGATCGGCGCCAGCGCGTAGCGCATGCTCGCGCAGCGAATTCGATACACAGAACACACGCGCCGCACTGGTGAGTGTTTTGACGATCCGTGCGCTGAGCGCCGGCACGCCAAGATGCCGCGGTTCCGTGCCACGGAGAGTCACGCAATAGGGGAGCTTCAGCCACGACCCAAGCAACGCCGCGGCATAACCATCGGGATAAGCAAAATGCGCGTCGATAATATCGCACCGGCCTGCCGCGACTAGTCGACGCATCACCGGCAACGCCGCTCGCGCCATCGCGTAGCCGTCCCACCGCCGCCCCACTCCCGGCAGCGCCCCTGCGCGTGGCCGATAGACTTCAATGTCGTCCATCACTTCGAACGGCACCCCACTCAGTCGATAGTCCGGATGGCGCAATCGCACCAGCGACTGCCCTGGAAACCAAGCCTGGGGCGAGACCACGGTCACCGGCAAAAAATTCGCGACTCTAAACATGCGATCGCGAACAAAACTGCCGGCGAGCGGGCGCACGGCGCTCGGAAACAAGCTGCAGAAAACCACGAGGTGCGGTTTACTCATGGACGCCACACCGGCGATACGCCGCTTCGTAGCGCGCCACGCTACTTGGCCAATTGCGTTCACGCTCAACGAATTCGCGTGCCGTGTTACGCAGGCTTGGCCAGCGTTCGGGATGAGAAAATAGCGCAATGATGGCGGCGGCCATGGCTTGACGATCGCCCGCTGGAAACAACACGCCCGTCCGTTCGTGATCGATAAGTTCGCGATGCCCGCCGACATCGGACGCGAGCACAATTTTTCCTTGCGCCATCGCTTCCAGCGGTTTCAATGGGGTGACCAACTCCGTAAGGCGCATGGGTAAGCGCGGATAACAGAACACATCCACCAAGCTGTAATAATCCTCTACTTCAGTATGTGGCACGCGACCGACAGTAATCACCATCTCGGAAAGCTGCAATTGTTCGATCAGGTGCATCACATCGGCATGACACGGGCCACCGCCAACGAGTAGCACGCGCAGTTGCGGCACCGCGGTCCGCACTAACGACAAGGCCGACACTAAACTCGCGATCCCCTCATAACCATAGAACGAACCAATGAAGCCCAGAACAGGACGATCTCCAATTCCCAGTTGCTCGGCCAATCCCGCATTACGCGGTAAATTGAACTTAAATCGCGCCACGTCGACCGCGTTCGGGATCACCGTGATCTTGCGCTCGTGAATACCACGGGTCACCAGATCGCGCCGCAACCCTTCGCAAATCGTAAACAAGCCGTCGACCTGACGGGCAACGCGGGTTTCCAACATTTTGGTCAGCCGATAGCGCACGCCGTTTTCGCTGCTCGTCCCGTGATCAACCGCCGCGTCCTCCCAGAACGCGCGGATTTCGTAAACGACCGGCGTGCGCGTGGCACGCGCAGCGGCCAATGCGGCAACGCCGTTAAGTGCCGGCGAATGCGCGTGGATTACATTGGGGCGCAATTCCTCGATCAATTGTGCAATCCGCCGGCGTAATCCGTTGGCGATCGAAAATTGGTTGAGCACCGGGGTGCCTGCCGTCATGCCCGTTGGCGGCGGAGTACGATGAAACGTCAACCCGTCGACTTCTTCCGTAGGCGACGAGACCGCGCCCTGTTTGCCACCAGTCACATGAAACGTTTGCCAACCGCGTCGGCGCTGCTCCAACAAAATGGCACGCGAGCGAAAGGTATAACCGCTCTGCAGCGGAATTGAATGATCGAAGACGTGCAGAATCTTCATGGCCTTTATCAAGGAGCTTAAGCCGCGAGCGCGCCACGCGCCGTTCCCGCTTGGCGAAGAAAAGCTTCGAACATCAGAAATGCCCAGATCGCAGCGCCGTGCTCACGAACGCCAGATTGATGATCATCGACCATTGCCGTTAGGCGTCGCTGATCGAACAGGTCATGCTGGCGGAACGCGCCGTCGAGTAGCGCGGCGCGCGTCCGCGCGCGGAGAGGTCCGCGAAACCAGGCGCCAATCGGCACCGCAAAGCCCATCTTTGAACGATATAACACTTCATTCGGAAGATAGGGCTCCAAGGCCTTTTTAAAGACGTATTTACCTTCCATTCGATGCAGCTTAAGCCGCGACGGAAGCGTCGCGTGCCACTCCACGAATTTGTGATCAAGTATCGGAACCCGAACCTCCAACGAATGCGCCATGCTGGCGCGATCAACCTTGGTTAAAATATCGCCTGGCAGATAGGTTTTAAAATCCAAGTATTGGACCAGCGATAGGGGATCATCCGGCGCCTTGGCTAAATGCCGACCAAAGACTTCGTGCGCCGAATAGCCCTGCAAGGCGGCGCGTAAACTCGGCGAAAAGAACGCGGTTCGCTGCTCATCGGGAAGTAAACTGAAATTATGAAAGTAGCCGTCGATAGTCGTGCGGGCCAACGCCTGCAAGGTCGACTTTGCGCGCAGCGCGCGCGGCGCCCAATCGAGCTTGGGGTACCAGCGGCTTAACGTGCCGAACAAAGGCCCACGCAACGCCTGCGGGACACTGTGGCGGATGGCCTCTTCGCGCATATGCCAGCGATAACGCCGGTAGCCCGCGAATCCTTCGTCGCCGCCATCACCGGAAAGCGCGACCGTCACTCGGCGACGCGCAACTTCGCACACGCGATACGTCGGAATAGCGGAACTATCCGCAAACGGTTCGTCGTAAATCCGCGCCAATTTGTCGATTAAATTAAAATCGTCGGAGTCCACTTCTTCGGTGTAATGATTGGTGCCGTAGCGCCGCGCGACCATCGCGGCGTATTCAGATTCGTCGAATGCGCGATCCGCAAACGCAATTGAACAGGTGTTGACGGGAGCATTGCTCGCCCGCGCCATCATCGCGACCACCGCACTCGAATCAACACCGCCGGATAGAAAGGCGCCCAACGGCACATCGGCAATCATTCGGATCCGCACCGCTTCACTTAATCGTTCGATGAGTTCTGGTCCGGCGGTGGCGGCGTCCGCCGGGCCATCGCCGGTGAAGACTACATCCCAATATTGATTGAGCTTGATCTCGCCGCGCGCGCTCGATTCACAATCGACGGTCAGCGTGAACCCGGGTTCGAGCTTGTGAATTCCCCGATAGATCGACCGCGGATCGGGCACATAGCCAAAGGCGAAATAGTCTTCTATCGCCTGGGGATCGAGTTCGGTCTGGACATCGGGATGAACCAGAATCCCTTTTAACTCGGATGCAAAAACCAAAAAGCCGCTCGCGGAAACAGTGTAATAGAGCGGTTTAATCCCGATTCTATCGCGCGCCATGAACAAGATGCGTTTGGTCTTATCCCACAACGCAAACGCGAACATGCCGCGAAAGCGCTCGACCACGCGCGGCCCCCACTCTTCCCAGCCGTGGACGATCACTTCAGTGTCGCAATCAGTCGTGAAGCGGTGGCCAGCACGGAGCAGCTCGGCGCGGATTTCCTTGAAATTAAAAATCTCGCCGTTATAGACCACGACCACCGTGCCGTCTTCGTTATACAGCGGCTGACGACCGCTGCTTAAGTCGATAATCGACAATCGGCGATGCCCGAGACCCACGCCGGGTTCAAGGTGTAACCCATCTTGGTCGGGACCACGATGGAACTGAACATCGTTCATTCGCCGCAACAACGCAGCGTCGATCGGGCGCGTGCCGTTAATATCTATGATGCCAACGATGCCGCACATAGGGTTCTCATCATGCCGTCTAATATTGGACCGAGACGCAATTCCGCCATCCTGCGTGAGACATGCTTAACCCCTCATTCCAACCCGCGCCCGCAAGGGGAGAGCGTTGGGGTGAGGGGGTAGCTCGATTTCTGTTTAGGCCGAATTTTCGCCTTCACGCGGCCAGTATTTGCGCTATTTAGCGCTCTCATTGTTTAGTCAACGCGCGCCGATAGAGTGCCGCGTAGGCGTCAACCATGCCATGAAGGCTAAATTGTTCCTCTACTCGTCGACGTCCGTTCTGCCCGTGAGCGGCGCGGAGCGCGGGGTCTTCGATATATTTTGAAAGCGCTGCTGCCAGCGCTTCCGGCGCGGCGCGCAGCACCAATAGGCCGGTTTCCCCGTCCACCACTAATTCGCCGTTACCGCCGACCGCACAGGCTACCACCGGTAGTCCGGAAGCCATCGCTTCCAGGATCGTATTGGAAATACCTTCACCCAGCGACGGGAGCACAAAGACATCGAATTCGCGCATCAGGGCCGGCACGTCGTCGCGGCTACCCGGCAGCCACACACAGTCCAGGAGATCGGCCGTGGCCAATATTTTCTGAACCTCCGCGCGTAAGGGACCGTCGCCGATCATGACCAAGGCGATCCGCGCGCGATAGTGCGGATTAGCGTCAAGCAAGGCGACAAAAGCGCGGGCGAGTGTCAGTTGATCTTTGACGGCCTGCATTCGTCCGACCGACCCAATAATTACTCGCCCTATCCGCTTAAACGGTGCGCCGGCAAATAGCTGGTCGTCGGCTGCGCCTCTTGGGTGGAAGCGAACCGTGTCCACGCCGTTACAAATCCGCGTGATGCGCGTGGCGGCAATTCCAACGTCCTTAGCAAGATACTCTTCCAACATTCGCGAGACTGCCACGTAATGATCAACCATCGAACTGAAAATTTTTCGCATCACGCGATAGCGAGCACGTTGATTGTCCAAATCGTGTACGTCATGACCATGTTCGCCATGAATTCGAACTGGCACGCCCGCGCACCACCCTGCCAATTGCGCTTCGAGCGTGGCGAGATTACGGGTGTGCAAAATAGTTGGGCGCAAACGCCGAAACAAGCGCCATAACCGGCCATAGAGTGCGAAATCCTGCCCCGGCTGCTTGCGACATTCCACCACCTCGACCCCGGGTCGCAACCGTGCACGGAAATCACTAAAGCCCGCCAAGCACACGATGGTGTGTTGCCACTCTTCCGCCGGCAACTGATTAATCAAATTGACCAAACCATTTTCTAGGCCGCCATAATCGAGGCGATAAATTACATGGCAAATATGCGGGCGAGAGACCGAGCTCATTTACTGAGCGTTCGATCAAGCGCCGCGTTAAGAGATTGCGCGAGCTTATCACTTTGCATTCGCAATCGATGACGTGCTTGGTCCAAATCTTCATCCGCACCGACCAAGGTAAAAACGAGGACACTGGCACCCGGATTACCGTGGCCGCGGAGCAGCGAATTTAACTCGTAGAGTTTGGATAGCAACCGGTCAACGGTTGTATGTCCGCCAACCCAATACCACTGCCACACGATCAGCTGACCATCACCCGCACGTTCACGCAGGATGGACTCGGTGACATTTGGATTACTCGCCGGCCCGCTGGTCGATACCGGCGCATCCTTGAGTCGCCACGGATCGGTCTTCTCGGCGACGAGGTAATTGGCCGCGTTAATCACCTCCACGCCTTGGCTCTGCTTGCCGTACCACGCGACGTCCCAGCCAAGGTGGTCTTCGCCACTTGAATAATTGCCGCGGGAGCGAACCGGATCGCCGGCGTAATAAGGCTTCCATGCTTCCACTACCGGCGGGCTTGCGCGCCATTCCGGGCCGAGGTCTTGAGCCGCGATAGTAATCGGCGGTGGTGATACCTCGGCGACATTAGACAAGCGCTGAACAAGCAACGGCCACATCAGCAACGAGATCATCCCCAGCAACACCGCACCAAACAACGCCGAAGGCGTTGGTCGAATCGGTTGGCGAGCAAGATTTATTCCGACGTCGGCGGCTGGCGGTTCGCTCCAAATCATGCCGACCGACATCAGTATAAAAATTAAAATCCCAAAAAATACCCAGCCGTAAATTAGATGATCGACACCGAGCGCGAGCTTCATATCGCTCAAGTGAGCGATCATGACAATACCGTAGGCACGGAGCCAATTGCCGATGATCGCGACTACTAAAGCGACCCCGACAAAGATTATCCGGCGCCAGATCGACCGGTAATTTAAATAGGCAAACAGCATCCCAACCGTGATGGTCGCCATCAAATACCGCATCCCGCTGCAACCGCTGACCACCGACCATGACCCGCTCGGGATCACGAAAGCAGTGCCATCGCGATAGACCGGAATTCCGCTCCAGCGCAACGCCACAACCACAAAGTCGGCCGTCATATCGACTAGGTGTGGAATCAATCCATCGCCCATCGGCACCGCCAAGAATAAGAAGCACAACGGGAAGAGGACTGTAGTAACCCGGAGCGTGCCGTAGAAAAAAAGCACCAAGCTCAGCAGGGCCGCAACTACCGCTAATTGTTGAATGACTTCTATATCTACCAGCGCAGCGCCTGCCCACAGCGCACCGCAGCCCAGCACCGCGAGCAGTGCGGGCCAACATATTCGTATATCGCGCGCGAAAAATTGATCGCGATTTTGATAGAGCAAGTAGAGTGTAACGAAAGGGATTAGCGCCCCATGGGCGTATGTATCCGAGGTTTGCCACAGATGGACCATGGCTAACACCGGTTCTCGATACGCGAGTAATAGCGCGCCGATCATGCCGCACAACACGAACGCCGTAAGGCCTTCCGCACTCAGGCGCGATGACACGACGATGGGTTGCGCGAGCTCGGGATTATTCATGTGTCGGGACGTTCAGTAATGACAATAGTTTTTCGGTGCTGCGTGCCCAGGAGTGGTGCCGTTCGACGTATTCCCGCCCGCTCGCGCCGAAGTGTGAAATCGACGATTCGGATAGCGCTTCAACGCACAACCTCGCAAACTCGGGCACGCCGTCACTCGTCACGGCGCCATAAGCTTCTGGCAGATGCAAACCTTCAAACGCCGCAGTGGTGCCGATTACTGGTTTGGCCATGGCCATTGCTTCCAGTACTTTATTTTGCACGCCGCGTGCGATGCGCATGGGCGCAACCGCGATTCCCGCGTGTTGTA
>JAYUEZ010000552.1:0-3117 GCA_043738965.1 Gammaproteobacteria bacterium | reverse complement strand
TCGATCGGCCGAAACTGGTCCACGTCGAACCCCAGTAAGTGTTCAAGCATCGGGGTGTAAAAAATGCCCGCGATCGCGCCGGGTAAATGAACGCGGTGTCGGAACGCCCGATCGATGACGTGTTCCATCGTATCGAACGCCGCTTCGAGCACCACGCCGCGAACCTCTCCGAGCTGTTCGGCAGCCATTAAGATCGTTGCACCCCCCTGTGACCATCCATGACAGACGATGTCGCGGACTCCGTGGGCGCGCAACCAGGACAAGGCCGCAAGTAAATCCCGAGCTTCATAATAACCGACGGAATTGATTGCGCCGCTGCTGTTGCCGGAGGCGCGGGCGTCGTACAGCAGTACACCGAGTCCAGCCTGATGGTACAACGCAGCACGTGAGAGCATGGCCAACCGGTTCGCACCGTAGGGGTGGAGCAGCACCACGGCGGTCTGCCCATTCGGCGCTGGCGCGTACCACCCCTCCAAGCGGATCCCATCGTCGGTTTGGAACGACACCGTAGCGAGTGTCCCGAGGAAGTGGGTGGGCGGTTGCCCCACGGCTTGCCGCGTGGGGTGAGTCTGTGACCAAGCTTCGCGCCACGAAACTACGCCCAGCACGATTGTGCCGACAAACAACAGGGCGAGGGTGGGCAGGAGAATTCGTTGCGACATAAGTAGCTGACGGCTTCACTGCGTTCACGCCAATGTCATGATAGTAATGCGTCGCGTCGGTTTATGCGCAGGATCGCCCGCGATCGCGCCGGACAATATGCCAGTTTAACTTTTGCTGCCGCAGCCGCTATCTACGTCTTAGTTAAACTTTAGATTGGATCCCAACATGACCTCTGCAATTAGCGGCCCACCGTTCAGCTGCAACCCGTTCGTCAGATAGCATCACCCTCTGTGAAAGCGGGCACCGATAATGACGGCGGTAACGATGGCGGCAAGCCCGCTAAAGTGGCAGCCGCGCAGCCGAAGCCGGTCTCTGCGACGGTCGGCAACCACGTCAATACCACTGCGTAGGCGGATTGTCCGCCGCGGGCCAATCGCCAACGTCCACTGCCCCTGGCAGGCAGCCGGGGTCTCACTGCCGCCGGAGGCGATCCGGAGCAGATAAGCCATCGCTTGCAGCGGTCGCCGGCAGAAAAGGCAAGCCGCCCAAAATGCGGTCATCGCGTCCGCCTTTCCCGTAAGCTACGCACGGATCACCAGCCCTTGACGTACCTGCGCGCTAGCCACTAGCGTCGGCCTATGGGTACCTGGGGCACAGCACTTTTTTCTGACGACACAGCGGCAGACGTCCGCGAGGATTTTAAGACGTACATTGGGGATGGTCTAACTTCCGAAGACGCCACTGCTGCGCTTATTAGGACCTGGGACGCCACCATGGACGATGTCGATGCGGGTCCGACGTTTTGGCTTGTCCTGGCTTCGACACAGTGGACCCTCGGCCGCTTGGTCCCTGACGTTCTCACTGCGGCGCTCCAGATCCTGGAGCGTGGCGGCGATCTACATCGTTGGGCGCACGATAAGAGCCTGTGCTCAAAACGGCGCCTGGTCCTCGAGAAACTACGCGCCCAGTTAACGTCGCCTCCACCACCGCCGAAGCGAGTCCCGCCGAAGTTTCGAAACGCCAATGAGTGGACCGTCGGCTCCGTTCACGTCTACCGGCTCAACAACGCAGAATTGTGTCTCTTGCGCGTGATTGGGCACCATACGGATAACGGTGGCACTGCCCCGATTGTCGAGCTCCTCGACTGGGTCGGGGTCCAATGCCCTGAACGCGAGACGATAACTCAACTGAAAGTACGCCGTTACCACTACCCCAATGGCCGCGAAATTAGCCAATTTATGTTGGCGGCAACCTCCGAACGAGAACGCAACGCCGCGCGCATTTCCGATACGGGGATCGTGTCGCGACCTGCGCAAGATCCCAGCGGGTATTCGGTCTTTCTGTGGCGAGGCTTCGACCACGATCTCGCGCGATTGTTTGGCCTTGGCGTCGGCAGCAATTGACGGCCAATAGAGAAAACCGCCCAGCGGCGGTTTCCGTGCGCCTTGTTAGGCGCACTATTTTCCAATCTGTTTGCTGATCACGTTTTCCTGCTGATTAAGCGCGCGCTGGTCGGCCTTAGTGATATGACCACCATCGAGTTTTGACATGGCCCGCTCTTCCTGCCGGATGCTGCGGTCTTCCTGGTGCAGGTGCCGTGCTTGGGCCTTGGTCAGGTCACCTTCCTTGACCTCCCGATGGATGCGACGGTTCTGATTTTCAAGACGGTCGTTAACCTGATCGCGACGCGGGTGATGTTTCTCCCACTTAGTTTCGGCACCGGCGTTGGCACCCAGACCGAGAAGGAGCGTTGTGGTCGCGATTGCGAGCGCTAATTTAGACTTAAACATGAAATACCTCGTAGCATTGACCTTAGTGTTTGAAGAGACTCGTTAGATGCCGCTTGAGTAGTCTCGGCATACTAAGCAATAACGCTCGGCCGGCGGAATGGTTGACACGACATTCACATGGCGTGCGTTACAGCGGGATTTCAAAAATCGCCTTGATAGTCCAATGGTCGGCGGCGTCAGTCAGACCACGCCCGACGCCAAAGTCGAATACCCAGGGCTTACGGTTAACGTCCACCACGAGAAAGAGTCGATGATCTTGATCGCGCAACGAAAGACGGTCGGTTAGCTTGCCGAAATCGGAATAGTACTCAATGCCAGTCGCCACACCGTCGCACAGTGTTCGCACAATTTTTAGTCCAGAATTCAGATCCGGCTCCGAATCGGCCGTGTGACCGGCGAGCTCCCAATCCAAGTTGAGGTTGGCCGCGATCAGCCAAGTTTGGGTGCGATAACCGCCGATCAGTTTCTCTTCCGCGGCATAGCGCGCCGCTTCGAAGCGACGCCCGACCCGGGCGAATTCAAAATTTGATCCGGCGAACCAAGGATTGACGCCAGGCTCGTCGTGTAGCGGTAACCACTTCAATCGAAGCTTTGTTCCCGCAAGGTGATAGCTGCCATTGGCATCGATCGCAGTGGGGATGTACATGCCGGCTTCGAAATCGCGACTCAAGCCATAGGAAAACTCACCCGTGAATCGCGCGCCGTGTAAAGACGTCACTTCGCC
>JAYUEZ010000551.1:0-3118 GCA_043738965.1 Gammaproteobacteria bacterium | reverse complement strand
GTGCCTCGACAATACTTTGGTCACCCGGGTTATCGACCACCACGGGTTCTACCGTAAAGCCCAGCCGCTCGACTTCCCGGGCAGTCCGGTTTCCGGCCACGAGCAACGGTACGTTAAACAGCAGGTCGAGGCCTTCTTGATCGATTTTCTCGGCCAAATTCGTCAGGGCTTCGGGACTGGTGATGATCGCGACATCGGGCGCAGTGATGTGACTGGCGCGGAGTAGATCGCCCAATCGCGCAATCGGCATGACGCGTTCATAGACTTCGCAATACTCCACGATCGCACCGCGGGTGTGCAGCCCTTGCGCCAACATTTCGCGACCGCCGGCGCCGCGGATGATCAGGATCCGTTTACCCGTTACTTCGTGCGCCGACAGCCCCGGCATTTTCAACAAGCCTTCGGAACTAAACTCGCCTTTCGGGGTGTGCACGTCCGCGACACCGAGCTCGCGCAAGCGTCCGCCGGTCCCCAGGCCAACCGCATAAACCGCTTGGTGATCCAACGACTGCTTGGCGGCGGCCAGCAATTGCATGCCATATTCAACGGCATTCTTACTAATGAAGATGACAATGTCGTAAGTGTTGAGTTGGTGCAACGTAGCGGAAGCGATCGGATCCGCAGGCTTGGCTTGGATCACGATCATCGGCGCGAACACGACTTTGCCACCGAGATTTTCGAGTGCGCTGATGAGCGCGTGCGCCTGCTCTTCTGGCCGCGTGACCAAGATGGTGTAACCCTCAAGCGGTCGTACCGGACTGGTCTTCATGCTTGAACTAAGGAGTGTGGCTCGCGGCGACGGCCGCCAGAATGCGATCGGCGCCCGCCGTGAGCAAGGCCTCGCCCACCGCGTGACCGAGCACATCGGCCAAGTGTCGCGGGCCGGCCTGCGCCGCACGAACCTGCGTTTTTCCATCAAGACTCGCCACCAAACCGCTGAGGTGCACGGTATCGCCGGATACCACGGCGTGTCCCGCGATGGGGACCTGACAGCCACCGTGCAACGTCGCGTTCAACGCGCGCTCCGCGGTTAGCGCGTCACTCGTGATGGCATCGTTGAGAGGCGCGAGCAACGCGTTCAGCGGCATGTCGTCAACGCGACATTCGAGTCCGATAATGCCTTGACCAATCGCTGGCAACATTTCCGTCGTCGCAAAATATTCCGTGATGTGGTGCGCTAACCCCAGCCGCCGTAAACCAGCGGCAGCTAGCACGATACCATCGAAATCACCGTTTGTGAGCTTGCGAAGCCGCGTGGTCACATTGCCCCGCAGATCGCGCAGGTCGAGATCGGCGCGCGTTGCGCGAAGTTGACTGCGCCGGCGCAAGCTCGAAGTCCCGAGAATGGCGTTGGCGGGCAGTGCGCACAGTTGCCCGGCGCGCGGCGCGAGCAAACAATCACGCGGATCGTCACGCGTCAGCAGCACCGGAATATGCAACGACACTGGCAACTCCACCGGCACATCTTTCATGGAATGCACCGCCACGTCGGCCTTGCCCTCGAGCAACGCTTGTTCGAGCTCCTTGATGAAAAGTCCCTTACCGCCAATTTGCGCCAGCGGTGTATCCAGGTTGCGATCGCCTAGCGTCTTGATGATCACGAGTTCAATGGCGAGCGTTGGATACAACGCGAGCAAACGATCTTTGACATGCGTCGCCTGCCACAACGCGAGGCGGCTGCCGCGAGTTGCAATTCGAATTAAGCGGCGCGCCGTCACAGGCATCAGCGCGCGTAACGAACACGCATGGGCTGAAGAATGGTTTAGAAAGTGACCCGTATGCTAAGGTGTCACCCCATGCAGGGCAACCCAATCACCAGCGTCTTATGACGATCAGACTCGGGGTCATCATGGACCCGATTGCGTCGATCAATCCGAAGAAGGATACGACGCTCGCGTTACTGCTCGCGGCACAAAACCGAGGGTGGGAAATTCACTACATGGAGCTCGGGGATCTAACACTCCGCGATGGCCATATGCGGGCCCGTACGCGAGAGCTCCTGGTTCGCGACGATTACCAACGGTGGTTCGAGTTTGCCGGCGCCGCCGTGCCACGTGAATTGCGCGAGCTTGACGTAATCCTGATGCGCAAGGATCCGCCGTTCGATACCGAATACATTTTCGCGACTTACCTATTAGAGCGCGCCCAGGCCAGCGGCGTGCTGGTGGTAAATGATCCGCGCGCGCTTCGCGACGCCAATGAAAAATTGTTCACCGCATGGTTTGCCGATGTTTGCCCGCCGACCTTGGTCGCGCGGCGCATGCTAGAGATCAGAGAATTTCTTGCCGAGTTCGGTGACGTGGTGGTGAAACCACTCGATGGCATGGGTGGGGCGTCGATTTTTCGCATTAAGACAGGCGATCCCAATACCAGTGTCATTTTAGAAACGCTCACGGCCTACGAATCGCGCTATTGCATGACGCAAAAGTATTTGCCGGAAATTCTTGACGGCGATAAACGGGTGCTGGTGATTGATGGCGAACCCGTGCCGTACGCGTTGGCGCGAATTCCGCAAGCCGGCGAATTGCGCGGCAATCTCGCGGCAGGTGGCCGCGGCGAAGGTCGCCCACTCACGGCTCGCGATCGCGAAATCTGCGCGCGCGTGGGACCCGAATTAAAAGCCCGTGGTCTACTGTTCGTGGGGCTCGATGTGATTGGCGACTACTTGACGGAAATCAACGTGACCAGCCCGACGTGCGTGCGCGAGCTGGAAGCCCAGTTCAAGATCCCGATTGCCGCGCGCCTGATGGACACCATTGCCGCACGGCTCGCGCCAAAAAAATAGGGTGCGTGGCTTATGCAGGCGGTGATGATCGGACGGGCGCCGGCACCGATGGTGACGCCGAGCGATCGCCTGGCGTTGACGCTCTGCCTCGCCATCATCGTACATACGATGATATTACTGGGAGTGAGTTTTGCGCCCGAGCCGGCACCACGTCGGCAGACCGAAGGCTTGGAAATCACGTTGGTGACGCAGCAGTCGCCGACCGCCCCGAAACAACCCGACCTGCTCGCGCAAGTCAACGCCGAAGGCGGCGGTGATTCAGAAATCACCGGGCGCCCGGCGACGCCGTTGGTGGCGCCACTGCCCGCACCGATCGCCGCGCTCGCGGTGAGC
>JAYUEZ010000550.1:0-8219 GCA_043738965.1 Gammaproteobacteria bacterium | reverse complement strand
CTTGCGCGATTTCGCTGATCCGTCGCTGTGGCACGCTGATGTCTTTTGCCAATCGGTATTGGCTGATCCCTAGTGGCACGAGAAATTCTTCAAGCAGGATCTCGCCAGGATCGAGAGGAGGAATATCACGCTTCTTGGCCATAATCTTATCCTTATTACCTGCATCCGATGTTATGCGCTTCGATTTAGCGCTCGAATGGCGCTGATTATTTTTCCTTCGTCTGTCCGCTCGGAATCCGTACTTAATCCTCGGCTATATTTTTGCGGCGGTGCGATTGCATTCACCCGATGCGCCAGTAGAATGCGCCCCTCGACTTAACTTCAGCTGGTGTATGCATGAATAGCGAGATGCAGAAACCTGGGGTAAAACCCACTAATCCTTGTTTTTCTTCCGGTCCGTGCCCGAAGCGACCGGGCTGGACGCCAGCCGCGTTGAATGGCGCATTGGTCGGCCGTTCGCACCGCTCGAAACCGGGCAAGGCTCGGCTTAAAGAGGCGATCGACCGCACGCGCCAAGTGCTAGGTGTCCCGGCCGACTATCGGATCGGCATTGTTCCGGCGTCTGATACTGGTGCGGTGGAAATGGCGTTATGGAATCTGCTTGGGCCACGACCGGTTGACGTGTTGGCGTGGGAAAGCTTCGGTGGCGAATGGGTATCCGATATTACCGAGAGCTTACAATTGCCGAACACGCGCGTGATGAATGCTGCGTACGGCGAATTACCAGATCTCAGTGCCGTCGATTTTGCGCGCGACGTGGTGTTCGTGTGGAACGGCACGACCTCTGGTGTCAAAGTCCCGAATGGCGATTGGATCCCGGCCGCGCGTGCGGGCTTGACGATTTGTGACGCCACCTCGGCGGCATTCGCAATGGAATTGCCGTGGGACAAACTGGATGTCGTCACTTTCTCGTGGCAAAAGGTGTTGGGTGGTGAAGGTGCGCACGGCGTTTTGATCCTGGCACCGCGCGCTGTCGAGCGACTCAAAACCTTCGTGACAGATCGTCCGCTACCCAAAATATTCAGACTCGCGAAACTCGGGAAATTAGATGAAGGTATCTTTGACGGCGCGACGATCAATACGCCGTCCATGCTCTGTGTTGAAGATTATCTCGATGCACTACGCTGGGCCGAAGGGCTCGGTGGTTTGAGCGCATTGTGTCAGCGCTCGGCGAAGAACCTCGCGGTGGTCGAGGAGTGGGTCGCGCATACCGAATGGGTTGAATTCCTGGCTGTCGAGCCGCGCATGCGCTCCAACACTTCAATCTGTTTGAAGCTTGCCGCGCCGTGGTTCAATGCGCTGGACACGACTCAACAAAGTAAGGCCGTGGAGCGCATGGCGACGCTGTTGGAGACCGAAAAGGTCGCGTTCGATATCAACGGATATCGTAGCGCGCCGCCGGGGCTGCGCATTTGGGGCGGAGCGACGGTCGAGACTGACGATCTGCGCGCCCTCATGCCCTGGTTGGAATGGGCGTATCACGAAATCAAGCAAGCACACGCCGCGAATGCGGCGTAATGCCACCCGTCAAGGAGCCAGAGCATGTTTAAGGTTTTTGTCGCGGATAAGCTCGCGCCCGAAGGGATCGCCGCGCTTAAGTCGTATCCGCAGTTGGCGATAGATTTCACGGCGGGTCTCGAAGTCGACGCCGCGCTGGCGCACGTCCAAGACGCGGATGCCATTATCGTCCGGAGCGAAACTAAAATCCGCGGCACCCTGCTCGCAGCGGCGCATAAGCTGCGGGTGGTCGGGCGTGCCGGCATCGGCGTCGATAATATCGATCTTGACGCCACCACCGAGCGCGGTATTGTCGTCCTT
Organism: Gammaproteobacteria bacterium; assembly: GCA_043738965.1. Taxonomy (GTDB): domain Bacteria; phylum Pseudomonadota; class Gammaproteobacteria; genus CAIKBL01. The sequence goes on along the minus strand of JAYUEZ010000550.1, from coordinate 6,401 downwards.
AATACGCCGGATGCGAATGCGACGACGACCGCGGAGCTCGCGATAGCGCATCTGTTCTCGCTCAGCCGCGCGTTACCGGAAGCTGATCGTTCAGTACGCAGTGGCGAATGGGCGCGTTCTAAATTCATGGGCTCGGAAGTTTCCGGTAAATGTTTAGGGATTGTTGGTTTCGGCACCATCGGCCGCCTGGTCGCGGAGCGCGCGCGTGGGCTCAAAATGCGAGTGCTCGGATTCGATCCCTTCGTCAACCCCGAAACCTTCGGCGAATATGGTGTTGAGTGCGGTAGCTTGGAGCAACTACTCGATCACGCTGACTATGTCACCTTGCATTGCCCGATGACCGATGACACGCGAAATCTGTTGAGCGCGGAACGACTCAAGAGCATGAAACAGGGCGCGCGCGTCATCAACTGTGCGCGCGGTGGATTGATCGACGAAGTCGCGCTGCTGGCGGCAGTTGAATCCGGGCATCTCGCTGGCGCGGCGCTCGACGTGTTCGATAAGGAACCACCTGGTGCATCGCCGCTATTTGCGAATCCGAAGATTCAATTTACACCGCACCTCGGCGCGTCCACCCAAGAAGCGCAAACCGCGGTCGGCGTCGAAATCGCGCATCAAATCGCGGCCTTTCTGCTGCGCAATGAAGTACGGAACGCGGTTAACCTGAAAAGTATTTCGCCGGCGCGGCTGGCGCAACTCGCACCGTATCAAAAATTAGCACGCAATTTAGGTAAATTGTTGTCGCTGATGGTCGAGGGCGCGTTACAGGAAGTCGAGCTCGGGCTCTTCGGCCGCGCTGGTGAACTGGAAGCACAGCCGCTGCTCTGTGAAGTGATAGCCGGCATATTGCAAGACCACATCGGTACGCCGATAAACCGGGTCAATGCGCTGCCGCTCGCGCGACGGCAAGGGATTAAGGTCAGCGAAACACGGTCGACCGATTCACGAGATTATCTCGCGGTCGTGCGCGTGCGCGGGCGCTCGGATCACAATAGCGTGTGCTTGGAAGGAACGTTGTTCGACGAGCGTCACCCCCGCTTGGTGCGCGTCAACGATTATCAAATCGAAGCGGCGCTCGAAGGTCAATTGGTGATCACGCGGCACGCCGATCGTCCGGGTGTGATCGGCGCGATCGGCGAAATTCTCGGTCGTGAAGGGATCAATATCGTGCGCATGCAGGTTGGCGCCGCGGAAGCCACCAATCACGCCATCGCGGTGGTCGGCGTTTCGCAACCCTTGCGTGAAAATACGTTGGCGGCAATTGGCGCGATCCCCGCCATTGATAAGGTGCTACAGGTAAACTTCGTGAGTTAGTCGTCCATGCGACCCAATGCTTTCACGTATTCGCGACCCGGCAATCTCGCAGATGTGCTCGCCGCGATGCGCGACGGTGCGATGCCGCTCGCCGGCGGTCAAAGTTTGTTGCAAGGGATGCGCTTACGCCAGCTCGAACCGCGTGCACTGGTCGATTTGGCGGCAGTGGCAGAATTATCCGCGCAGATCGAATATTCCGCGGATCGCGTGGTGATCGGCGCGCGCGTGACTCATCGTCAAATGATTGAAGATCCCGTAATCGCAAGCGAATTCCACTGGTTGCAAGGGGCGGCGGTTGCGCTCGGCGATGTTCAAGTACGCAATCGCGGCACTGTGCTCGGGAATCTGTGCTGGGCCGATCCGCGCGCTAATTTCGGCGTGGCGTTGATGGCGTCGGAGGCGCGAGTGCACGTTGTTGACCCGGCAGCACCAGAACGTCGAACGGCCATTCCCATCGAGGAATTTTTTACTGGATTTCGCACCACCGCGCTAGCCGGGCGCCTCGCGCTAGCAATCGAAATCCCGCGCCAACCGGCGCGTCGTGGATGCTACTTGGAATTTTCGCGGCAGCGGCAGGATCTCGCGCTGGCCAGCGTGTGTGTGGTCATTGGCCGTGACTATGCCCGTGTCGCGGTGGGAGGAATTCATGCCAGCGTGGTGCGCGTACCGAACCTCGAGGCGGCGTTGATCACGTACGGCGCCGATTCCATCGCGCTGCAGCCGGCTCTTAACCACGCCTTCGACGAACTGAAACTGATTCCGGTACACGATCCGCATGGTGCGCCGGCGTTCAAGGAACACTTGGCGAAAGTTCAACTGAAGCGTGCGATCGTGCAACTAGCCGGGGAGCGAGTCCATGATTAAGCCGCTTGACCAGCCCTGCGACAACGTCGAGATTGCGCTCGATGTTAACGGTATGCGTATTACGGCGCGCGTCGAAGCGCGCACCTTACTCACCGATTTCTTGCGCCAAAATGCGGGATTGACTGGGCCGCGTTTCGGTTGCGAAGAAGGCGCGTGCGGCGCCTGCACCGTCGAATTCAACGGCGAAATCGTCAAATCGTGTTTAGTGCTTGCGGTGCAGGCTGACGGCGGGCAGGTGCGTACGGCAGAATCGATCGCAACCAACGGCGAGTTGGCGCCAATCCAGCAGGCGTTTGTGCAATGCCATGCCATGCAATGCGGTTACTGCACGGCGGGCATGCTGATCTCCGCCCGTGATTTTTTGGCCAAACAAAATGGCCGGGAGTTTAGCGATGACGAGGCACGTCATGCGTTGACCGGTAACATTTGTCGCTGCACAGGCTACAACAACATTCTGCGTGCGCTCAAAGTCGCGGCCGGTCGTGCGACGCCGCTCGCAATCTTCGAAGACCAGATCGCGGCCGGCGAAAAGAAGATCGGCCAGCCTATCGCGCGCCGCGAAGATCGGCGATTAGTCACCGGCGGTGGACGTTACGTCGATAATTTTGGTACGCCGCATGATCTCCATCTGTCGATCGTGCGTAGCTCGCGCGCCCATGCGCGCATCGTTGCTATCGATACCACCGCCGCGCAGATCGCGCCTGGCGTGGTTCGTGTCGTGACCGGAGCTGAAGCAGAAAGGTATTGGAAGCCGATCGCGCCGACCACCGAAATGCCCGGCGTGCTAATGCCGCGGCGACATGCGATGGCGATCGATAAAGTGATTTTCTATGGGGAACCGGTGGCCTTCGTCGTCGCCCGCACGCCAGCCGAAGCCGAAGATGCGATGCGCCTGGTCAACGTGACTTACGTCGATCTGCCGGTCGTCGCCGCCCTCGACGCGGCCGCCGAAGTCGCGGCAGGCGATCCGGCGTTGGTCTATCCCGAATGGGGTACGAATTTGCAACGTGATTTTGCGTTCACGATTGGCGATGTTGACCAAGCATTTGCCACTGCTGATCTTGTCGTCGATGAAGTGATCACCTCGCATCGCTTTGGCGCGATGCCGCTCGAAACCCGGATGGTGCACGCCAATTACGACCCACACGAAAAGACTTTGGTGGTGCGCGCCTCGACCCAGGTGCCGCATCAAATGCGCATGTACATGGGGCAGGTATTCGGCATTCCGGAATCGCGCATTCAAGTGTTGGCCGGTGACGTCGGCGGTGGTTTCGGCGCTAAGTTGTCAGTCGATACTGAACATGTCCCGGTGCTCGCCTCGATCATGCTCGGGCGACCGATCAAATGGTTCGAAACCCGTGCGGAGTGGCTTGCGGCCGGGCCCGCGGCGCGAGATTTCAGTGCCCGATCGCGCGCGGCCTTTAACCGTGATGGAAAATTGTTGGCAATGGAAACGGACGTGCTCGCGGATATGGGCGTCGATGGCGCCGAGCGTGCCTGTGGCTTCGGCATGCCGATCAATAGCGGAATCTATGCGCCCGGTCCCTATTGCCTCGACACGTATCGCACGCGCGTGCGCTGCGTGGTCACCAACAAAGCGCCGTACAGCGCTTATCGCGGTTACGGCAAGGATTTGGCGAACCTCTATATCGAACGCGTGCTTGATCAAGCCGCTCGCCGTCTGAATCTTGATCCACTCGAAGTGCGTCGCCGAAATTTGCTGACCAGTTACCCGCATCAAATTTGCACTGGGCCGATTATTGAAAACGGGAGTTTGCGCGAGGCCTTGGCCTTGCTCGAACGCAATATGGATTTGCCCGCGCTGCGCCAACAGCAGGCGGCGGCGCGCGCGGCTGGGCGCTATCTTGGGATAAGCCTCGCGTCGTACATCGAACCTGCGGGTGTCGCGTTCCCAGGTAGCACGTTTCAAAACTATGAATCAGCGACGGTGCGGATTGGCGCTGACGGCTCGGTGCATGTGATGACAGGCATTCAGAACATTGGCCAGGGAATCGAGACCGCGTATGCGCAGGTGGCGGCGGACGCCATCGGTTGCAAGCTCAGCGATGTGCGCATTACCTGGGGCGATACGACCGCGATCCCGTTTGGTTCAGGCACCTATTCGAGTCGCGGCGCGATGTATGCGGTGGGTGCGATTGTCAACGCCGCCGAAGTCGTGAAGGCGCGCCTCTTGTGTGGGGCGGCGGCGCTGCTGCAGTGTCCGAAGGACGAACTGAAAATCGAGAACGGTGAAATTTTCCGCCCGGGCTGGGATGCGCGCTGCACGCTCGCCGAACTCGCGTATGCGGCCTACGTACAACCCGGCGCCGAAGCGATTCTGGCCGAGGCCGATGCGCCATTATTGGAAGCAACGAATACGTATCGGCATCCGCAAATTAATTGGAACGCGGATGAACTCGGTCGCGCTCAAGTTTATCCAGCGCACCCGGGCGGTGCGGCCGGTGCACTAGTCGAAGTCGATCCGGAAACCGGTCGCGTGGACGTGCTTAAGATTTGGATGGTCTCCGATCACGGCGTGATCCTGAACCCGGTGATCTTGGCTGGGCAAACCAAGGGTGCGGTGGTCCAGCAGATCGGTGGCACGCTGTATGAAAACTTTCACTACGACGCCGCAGGCATTCCGCAGGCGCGTACACTGAAGGAGTACGGAATGCCCACGGTGTGGGCAGCACCCGAGATCGAAGTCACACATCTGCAAACGCCGTCGCCGGCAACCAAGATCGGCGCGAAAGGGGCCGGTGAAGACGGCTGCATCGCGACCAGTACGGTGCTCATGGGCGCGGTAGAAGATGCGTTACAAGATTTTGGAGTTAAGGTGATGGATAGCACGCTGACGCCGGCGCATGTGTACGATCTTATTCAGCGCGCTAAAGCAAAACAAACGACAGTAGCTTGATTTAATTTGAGATCCACGAGTCTCTTGTGATGCGCATCTTTATCCCATACTTCACCGTATGGTAGGCTGCGAAGCCTTAGCCGAAGCGACCAATAAGGCCGCGCTTTCGCCGTAAATTCGCCGATTATTCCAACATCAACGCTAACCACTGCTGCAGTTAAACCGAGGGATTTCGATTGACTTCGCTGTATCACAATACTTTTAAAGACATGATGAATGACGTCGTCGCTGGCGGCAGTTGCTGTGAATGCGGAAGCTGCGTGTTGGTGTGTCCGCACAATGTCATCGAATACATCGACAATAAGCCACGGCAAACCGCCAAGGCCAGCGCGGCCTTCGACTACTGCGGGATCAGCGAGGGCGTGGGGTGCGATGTATGCGCCGCGGTGTGTCCACGGTTATGGCCGCGGGAGCAACATTTGCGCGATGTGCAGTTCGAAAGCGATCGCGGTTACGAAGGAGTGTTTGGCGTGTATCGACACATCTTCGTGGCGCGTACTAAACGCGACGATATTCTCGAACGCGCGCAAGACGGCGGTATCGTAACCGCCTTGTTGGCATGGGCCCGCGACGCCGGCCGCATCGATGGCGCCGTGGTATCAGCGGTGGGCGAGGGCGATGATCCCTGTTTCCCCACGCCGAAGGTCATGACCACGGTCGATGAGATCAAGGGCAGCTCCAGTAGTTGGTACACGTACTGTCCGAATAACCTCGCGCTCGCCGACGTTAAGGAACGTGATCTAAAGCAGGTGGCGTTTGTTGGCGTGCCGTGTCAGATCACGCCGCTCAGTAAAATGACCTATGTCGACCCGAGTATCTTGCTCGCGGCAAAAAAGAAACCGCAAATCGTGAGTCGCCAGCGCGGCTTTCTGAAAGGCTTCGTCGAACGGGTAGCCTTTAATATCGGATTGTTTTGCACCGAGGTCTTTCGCCCCGAGCTAATGACCGAGCGGATCGCACAGCGCATGGGGATCCCGCTGACCGAGGTCTCGAAGTTCAACGTCAAAGGCGAAGTGCTGATTTATAAACGCGACGGCGGCATCGAGAAGATTCCACTCGAAGAAGCCATGCACGAATACCAGCGCCCGGAATGCCGTCACTGCGGCGATTTCTCGGCGGAACTTGCCGATATCGCGTGCGGTGGCGTGGGCACTGATCAGGCGACGATCGTGGTGATTAGAACGGCGCGCGGCGAAGCCATCTGGCGCGAATTCGAGGCGAGCGGCTTAGTCGATGTGTGGCCGATTCAAGAAAATAAAAAGGCGTGGAATATTCTGCAACGGTTAGCGCAGCGCCAACACGATCG
>JAYUEZ010000549.1:0-3120 GCA_043738965.1 Gammaproteobacteria bacterium | reverse complement strand
CGTGTTGCCAATGGATTGGAGATGCCGGGGCTGGCCATTACGTGAAGATGGTGCACAACGGCATTGAATACGGCGACATGCAATTGATCAGCGAAGCCTATCAGTTGTTGCGCGACGGCTTGGGTCTCGGTCCAGATGAATTAGCCGCGACGTTTCGCGGCTGGAATAGCGGCCCACTCGCGTCTTATCTTATCGAAATCACCGCTGACATTCTCGGCGTGCGTAACCCCGATGGCACGCTTTTTATCGATCATATTCTAGATAGCAGCGGTCAAAAAGGCACCGGCAAGTGGACCGCGATCAACGCCGTCGAACTCGGCGTGCCCTTAACCTTGATCGCGGAAGCCGTCAGCAGCCGGTTTCTCTCGTCGCTGAAAAACGAGCGAAGCGCGGCGGCGCCGCTATTGAGTGCCGCGCTTACTCCGTTTGAGATCAAAGATCGCAATGCCATGGTCGAGGCCGTGCAAGCCGCGCTGTATTGTTCGAAGATGGTGTCGTATGCACAAGGCTTCATGCTGCTACGGGCGGCGGCAAAAAACTACGGCTGGCAACTGGCGTTTGGCGACATCGCCTTGATCTGGCGCGGTGGATGCATTATTCGCAGCCGGTTCCTCGACAAGATTAAGGCGGCCTATACGCGAAAACCGGCGCTCGACAGTCTACTGGTGGACGAATTCTTCGCCGCGGAATTCGCGCGATTTACCGCCGGCTGGCGGCATGCCGTCAGTTTCGGCGTGGCGCGCGGCATTCCGTTACCCGCGTTTACCGCTGCGCTATCTTTTTTTGATGGCTATCGCAGCGCCCGGTTGCCGGCTAATCTATTGCAAGCGCAACGCGATTATTTTGGCGCTCATACTTACCAGCGAGTCGGCGACGCCACCGGCAAACATTATCACTTCGAATGGAATGGTTCGCGTACCGAGCACGCGATCGATGGCTGAGTCCTGCACCTATGTGATTTTCGGCGCGACCGGCAATCTTTCGTCGATCAAACTGCTACCGGCGTTGTACCACCTCGATCGTGCCGAGCGGTTACCGGCCAGCGTGCGCATACTGTGCTGCGGTCGTACCGAGTACGGTCAGGATCAATGGCGCTCGACAGTCCGTGCTTGGGTTGGCGCCAAAGCGCGCGGAGGCCTGGATCCGGCGGTGTTCGAACGTTTCGCCGCGCGAATTCAGTATTGTCGCGGCGATCTGCACGACCCTGTGTTGTATGTTGGGCTCAAATCACAGCTTGCCGATTGCACCACGCATAACGCGGCATTTTACATGTCGGTTGGTCCCGCCGAGTTCGGCACTATTGCTGAACAATTAAGCGCCCACGGTCTGTTGGACGAAGCAGCCGGTTGGCGTCGGGTGGTGGTGGAGAAGCCGTTCGGCCACGACTTGGTCAGCGCTCAGGATCTGCAACGCAAGATCGGAAAGTACGTCGATGAATCGCAGATTTATCGCATCGATCATTATCTCGGCAAGGCCACGGTCCAGAACGTCTTGGTCTTCCGCTTCGCGAACTTGATGATGGAACCCCTTTGGAATCGCAATCACATCGATCATGTGCAGATTACGCATGCCGAGACGCTGGGTGTGGGTTCGCGCGGTGGTTTTTATGATAGCGCGGGCGCGCTACGCGACATGATCCAAAGCCACTTGCTGCAATTGTTGACATTGGTCGCGATGGAGCCGCCGGCAGCGATGGAAGCCGAGTCGCTACGCGATGAAAAAGTGAAGGTCCTGAAATCGGTGCGGCCAATCCCAAAAGGCGCGGTACATTCGCAAGCGTTTCGCGCGCAATACGCCGCGGGTGAGGTTGACGGCCAGCGCGTTGCTGCTTACCGCGAAGAGGGCAAAGTCGCGGCGCAGAGCACGACCGAGACGTATGCCGCGCTCAAACTCTATATTGATAACTGGCGCTGGCGCGGCGTGCCATTCTATTTGCGCACCGGCAAACGCATGGCCGAGGCGCGCTCGATGGTCTCGATCTGTTTCAAGCATCCGCCCCTGCAATTCTTTCGTGGCACCGATGTCGAGCGCTTACATTCGAATTGGGTGATTTTGGGGATCCAACCGGAAGAATCGCTGCGCGTCGAAATCACGGCCAAAGAGCCCGGCCTCGAAATGCGTACGCGGCAACTGTCATTGGACGCGCATTTTCGCGATGAACTACAGGAAAAGACTGATGCTTATGAAGATCTGCTGCTCGATGTAGTACGCGGCGACCGCTCGCTATTCCTGCGTTACGACGAAGTCGATTACGCCTGGCGCGTGGTCGATCCGGTACTCTCGGTGTGGGCCAGTGAAACCGATTTTATTCCGACGTACGCGGCGGGCTCGTGGGGACCGCGCGAATCGCGACGCATTTTTGATCGCGAAGAGCATCGCTGGCGCCATACGCTAGATCCACAACCGCCGGAAGAATAAGCACTCGCGCCATTTTTATATCGAGCTTTACATGACGACTTCAGTAATCCCCGACGCGACGGAATCACTGGTGTGGGAAGTGTTGCCGACCGCGGCCGAGGTGACCCATGCCGCCGCGGCGGTGATCGAACGCAGTGCGCGTGAAGCGTTGGCTTTGCGCGGCAATTTTCGGATTGTCCTCGCTGGTGGTCGCACGCCGATCGATGTCTATCGCCTGTTACCCGCGCTCGAAACCGAGTGGACGAAATGGGATATCTTTTTTGGTGACGAGCGCTGTTTGCCCGCCACCGATCCCGAGCGAAATAGCCAAATGGTCTTCAATGCGTGGTTGTCCGGCGTATCCGTTCCTCCGCATCAGATACATGCCATCCCGGTTGAACTTGGGGCCGACGTCGCGGCCACGCGGTATGCCGAGTTAGTTGCCCGGTATACGCCGTTTGATCTGGTCGTTCTCGGCGTGGGTGAGGATGGTCATACCGCAAGCCTATTTCCTGGACTAACGTTGAATGAAGCAGGTTGGTGCTTGGCCGTGTTTAACGCGCCGAAACCACCGGCCGCCCGCGTAACCCTCGGCGCTTGTGCGCTACGCGCGACGCGGGATGTTTTGGTGATCGCCGTCGGCGCCAGTAAGCAATCGGCAATTCGTGATTGGCGTGCCGGACGGGCGCTACCCATCACCCGGGTGACCGCCGGGCTTAAGGG